>CAJXIK010000146.1 GCA_913054445.1 uncultured Bermanella sp. | reverse complement strand
TCAGTTTATTGGCACTGGCTGCCTGCAGCGGCGTGTCTCGGTCGCCTCAGGAGCAGGCCATTAGCTATGCCCTAGTGAACGACGTGGCGCTGCGCAAATTGACCGATCAATGCAGTAAGGTGAGTGTGGCCGCCAAACAAGCGGCCTTACGCGGATACCGCAGCTGGTGGAAACGCAATGGTAACCTAGTAGAGGCGGCCGACTACGGGCTAAGTTATAACCTAGTAACCCTAACCAACGACCGTCTTGAAACTGGCGCGCGTTACGCCATGGGCTTGACCTTCGACATCGTCGCCGAGGCCGAGCAAAGAGTCGCCGATTTATTGAACGCTGGCGACCAAGAAGACACTTGCCTAGATACCATGGCAGAGTATCGAGACGGCGAGATGGACCTGAGCGAAGACAGCGAACTACTTGAAATACTGGTGAAGCTACAGCAGTCCCAAGAGGCTCAGGGTGCCGATCACTTTCTGCACATCAGCCGCATCGAACGCAAGAAAGCCAAGAAATACTCACGCAGTGCCTACGTGGTCGAACGCATGGTGAAGCGCGAAGGGTGTGTCAGCCCTCGGGTTCGTTCCTTGAAAGCCGATGGCCCCAACGAAATCCTCGAAGCCGTGTGCCGTGATAAAACCTTCATGCTGGTGCGCTGTGAATGGCGTAATTGTAAAATCCAGAACTAAGGGGGTTTACGGTGGTTAAAAACGGCATATATAAGCACTATAAAGGTTCACTTTATAAGGTCATGGGCTGTGCACAGCACAGCGAGACCGAGGAATGGCTCGTGTATTATCAGGCGCTGTATGGCGACTATGGTTATTGGCTCCGTCCTCTGGCCATGTTTCAAGAAAATGTGCTGCTGAACGGCCAGCAACAGGCTAGGTTTGAGTTGGTAACGGCGGATAAAACCGGGCCGAGTTAGAAGTTTTTCTTGTTGCCCTGCATGACCTCCACGCTCTTAGGAATGCCGTGTTCATCGGTTTTATCGTTTTCTTTCGACAGTCCGCGGGTGAGTTGGTCTTCCACTGTGTTGCCAAATAGGGTCTGAGTCTTCTCGGTGATGTCTCTCACCCGCTGGTTTTTTCCTTCAAATTTCAAATCGGATTCAATCAACAGCTTCTTGGCGAACTTATAAAAATTAGTGGCCACCGCTGGGTCGTTACGCGTGCCTGCGGCGTCTCCTAGGCGTTCGTAGGCATCCACTTGTAAATCGAGGATGCGCCGCTTTAAGGCATTGCGCATGGATATGCAGCTCTGACCGGAGATGAGTTTATTGGTGAGGGCGGTTCTTAATACCTTGCTGGTGCGCGAAAACAGCCGTTTTGCCTGGTTGATCTCGTGGTCATTTTTTAATTCATTTTTGATGTTGTCTGGCGAGTGCTTGCTTTTAAACGCTTCGGCGGCGTGAATGAGGTCGTCGCTGTCGTCCATGCTGAGTATCTCTTCACGGCGTCGAATTTGAAAAATGTAGTAATCCATGAGCGCCTCGATGATATCGGGGGCATGAATGAGGCTGCCTGTGCCCTCGGCAATCTCCCATATCTCGTCGGCACGATGCAGCATGCGCTTGCTCTGCGCCTTAATTTTTCGCTTTAATTTATCTTTTTGGCTCACTCTATGGGCAAATAACAATACCCCTAAAACCGCCAAAACGATGATGATGATGAAAATGTAGCTCATAAAATTTGCAGGATTCACTTTTCACAACTAAATCTTGTTTAAAGTGTAGCACCGTATTTTGCGGCTATTATGTTTAAAAAATAAGCATTTAAGCCTCTGCTTTGCATAAATAGAGGTTTTTGCTTGACCGATCAAAACGCGCACTCTATATATGTGCCAATTCTAATTGAGCGAACCTAAGGAACAGTTGGGTATATGGGCAAGTCGCTTGTAATTGTCGAGTCACCGGCAAAAGCTAAAACAATCAATAAATATTTGGGCAACGATTTTATCGTGAAGTCTTCCGTGGGCCATGTGCGGGATTTACCCACTGGGGCGAATCGCCAACCGGTGGACCCTAAAGAGCGTGCGCGGCAGGCGGCCATCACCCGCAAGCTGTCTCCCGAGGATAAAATTGTCCACAAAAGGAAGAAGGACAAGGTCAAGCTCATCGAGAAGATGGGCATCGACCCAGAGAACGATTGGCAGGCCCAGTACGAAGTGCTGCCGGGCAAGGAAAAAGTGGTCAATGAATTACGCAAGTTGGCCCAAGATGCCGACACTATCTATCTCGCGACCGATTTGGATAGAGAGGGGGAGGCCATCGCTTGGCACCTCAAGGAAATCATTGGTGACACGGGAGCCCCTTACAAGCGCGTGGTGTTTAATGAAATCACTAAGTCTGCCATCAAAGAGGCGTTCGAGACCCCGGCGATACTGGATCAGGCTCGGGTCGATGCCCAGCAAGCTCGTCGCTTCCTAGATCGGGTGGTGGGTTTCATGGTATCGCCGCTATTGTGGGCTAAAATAGCCCGTGGCCTGTCGGCGGGTCGTGTGCAGTCTGTGGCGGTGCGCCTAGTGGTGGAGCGTGAGGCCGAAATTCGTGCCTTCGATCCAGAAGAGTATTGGGAGGCATTCAGCCACCTAAATTCCGCGCAAGGGGATGCCATTCGTTTTCAGGTTAATAAAGAAAACGGCGTGAGCTTTAAGCCGGTTAACGAAGCGCAGGCCATGAAGGCGGTGGCGGTGCTCGAGTCCCAGCCCTATGCCATCGTCAAGCGCGAAGACAAGCCCACCCGCTCGCGGCCAGCCGCCCCTTTCATTACCTCGACCCTACAGCAGGCGGCCAGTACCCGTTTAGGGTATGGCGTGAAGAAGACCATGATGATGGCACAACGCCTCTATGAAGGTGGTTACATCACCTACATGCGTACCGATTCCACTAATTTAAGCATGGATGCGGTGAACGCCGCTCGCGAATTTATCGCCAAGATCTATGGCGACAAATACCTGCCCACTGAACCCAAGTCGTACAGCAGCAAAGAAGGGGCGCAGGAAGCTCACGAAGCGATTCGCCCATCGGATGTGCGCACTACCTCGGGTGAGCTTAAATCAATGGATGCAGACGCTCACAAGCTGTATGAGTTGATTCGTCAGCGCTTCATGGCTTGCCAGATGACCGACGCCGAGTTTACCAGCAGCACGCTGTTGGCCAGTTGCGGTGATTTCGAACTCAAGGCCAAGGGTCGTGTGATTCGTTTCGACGGCCACCTGCGGGCCATGACCGCGCAGGCCAAGAATGACGACGATCACCTGTTGCCCGATTTAGCCGCGGGTGATGTGCTCACCCTAGAACAGGTGGAACCCAAGCAGCATTTCACTAAGCCCACCGCCAGGTTTAACGAAGCGAGCCTAGTGCGTGAGCTAGAAAAACGCGGTATCGGCCGCCCATCTACCTATGCGGCCATCATCTCCACCATTCAAGATCGAGGCTATGCGCGCATCGAAGGCAAGCGCTTCTTTGCCGAGAAGATGGGCGAGATCGTCACCAGCCGTCTCACCGAAAATTTCGCCGAGTTACTAGACTACGATTTCACCGCCAACATGGAAGAGAAGCTCGATGGCATCGCCCAGGGCAACTTGCAGTGGAAAAACGTGCTCGATAACTTCTATCAGGACTTCACTCAGGACCTAGAAAAGGCGGGCAGCGAGGATGGCGGCATGCGCCTGAATCCGGCGGTTAAGACCGATATTTCGTGCCCAGATTGTGGCCGTAACATGCAAATTCGCACCGGCACCACCGGCGTGTTCTTGGGCTGTGAAGGCTATGCTCTGCCGCCCAAAGAGCGTTGCAGCAAGACCATGAATCTGACCTCGGGCGACGAGGCGGTGAGCGCCGACGAAGACGACGAGGCCGAGAGCCTGCGTCTGCGTAAGAAGCATCGCTGTGCTATTTGCAGCACCGCCATGGAAAGTTACCTCGTGGATGAGAAACGCAAGTTGCACATCTGTGGTAACAACCCAGATTGTGTGGGCTTCGAGGTGGAGGCGGGCGAATTTGTCATCAAGGGCTACGATGGCCCCTCCCTCGAGTGTGATAAATGCGGCGACGAGATGCAGCTTAAAAACGGCCGCTTCGGTAAGTATTTTGGCTGCATGAACGAAGAGTGTAAAAATACCCGCAAGTTATTGCGCAGCGGTCAGCCCGCACCCCCAAAAATGGACCCAGTGCCGTGTCCCGAATTGCAGTGTATCAAGGTCGACGATACCTACATTTTGCGTGACGGTGCCGCCGGCTTATTTTTGGCCGCTAGTCAGTTTCCAAAGAATCGTGAAACCCGTGCGCCGAAAGTGTTCGAGATGATTCCGCACAAGGCGGAGTTGCCCGAAAAGTATCATTTCTTGTTGGATGCCCCAGTGGCAGACAGCAATGGCAATAAGTCCATGGTGCGCTACAGTCGCAAGACACAGGAATTGTATGTGTCCACCGATAACGAAGAAGGCAAAGCGTCAGGCTGGACGGCGTATTTTGAAGGGGGTAAGTGGGTGGTGAGCGAGAAAGCCAAGCGCGCACCCGCCAAGAAGGCTTCGGCTAAGAAAACCAGTGCCAAGAAAACCAGTGCCAAGAAGACCTCGGCCAAGAAAACCAGCGCGAAAAAAACCTCGGCTAAGAAAAGCAGCGCTAAGAAATAGTCGTACTAAAACGTAAACCATAAAAAACCCCAAGCGGCATCAGCCGCTTGGGGTTTTTTTTAACCTGTACGGGCAGCCTTGCTTTGTTCGCGCCGCAGCAGTGAAAACAACATCAAGGGCACCACCAACAGCGTCAGCGCTGTGGAGGCGATGGTGCCAAAGATTAGCGATATGGCCAGACCGCCAAACACTGGGTCGGTGAGCATCACGGCAGAGCCGAGAATGATGGCAAGCGCGGTCAGTATGATGGGGCGCATGCGCACGGCACCCGCCTCGCTCACCGCTTCACGCAGTGGCATGCCTTGCTTAACATAGTCCAAGATGAAATCGATGATCAGCAATGAATTTCGCACCACCACCCCAGACAAGGCTATCACGCCGATCATAGAGGCGGCACTAAACGATTGATCCATGATCCAATGACCGGGGAAGACCCCAATCAAACCCAAAGGGATGGCCGACATGGCCACGAGGGGAATCATGAAAGAGCGGTAATAGCCCACCAGCATCAAATAAATAAAGATAAGCGCGATGCCCAGGGCCACCAGCATGTCGCCAAAGGTGTCCAGTGTGAGGCGCATCTCACCGTCCCATAGCAAGTGGTAGCCATCTATGGTGTCCGGAATCACCGAACTCAGGCGCAGGTTGGCGGTGGTCAGCTTAGTGCCATCGCCCATGTCGAGGTTATCGAGGCGGCGGTCTAGGTCGATCACCGCATTGGCAGAAGGAGACTGTCTCAGCTCGCCCCCCACGTAGGTCACGCGCTCATAATC
>CAJXIK010000145.1 GCA_913054445.1 uncultured Bermanella sp. | reverse complement strand
AAAAAATCAACTTGGTAGCTTAGTGCCACTTTTTATCGCTAACCGAGCGAGGCAGTGCAATTTACAACGAAAGTGGTTGGTTATTGCTCAGTTTGGCGACGAAAACCTAAAATGCCGATTGCCTTTACAGGGCAGGCATTCCAAAATCATTAAGATAACAATAACCGAGTGGAATCATGAATCCGTTGCCCCACCTCGCGCTACTCTTAGCCACCGCCTGGATGTTAACAGGCTGCCAGCCAACCACCTGGAACAACCCCCATAGCGTGGTGGAGCGGGGCGAGTCGGTGTTGTATTCCAGCTTCTCGGAGCGCCCCAAGCACTTAGACCCGGCGCGCTCGTTTAGCGCGGATGAGTCCAATTTCATCGATCAAATTTACGAGCCACCCCTGCAATACCATTACTTAAAACGCCCCTATGAACTACAACCGGCCACGCTCACCGCTATGCCTAAGTTAAGCTACCTAGATGAGCAGGGTAAGCGCCTGCCCGACTCGGCAGTGTCACCCGCTTATAGCCTTTACGAGTTTGAGATTAAGCCCGGCATCTTATATCAGCCTCATCCCGCCTTCGCGAAAAACGACGATGGCAGTTTTTTCTATGATTTTAAGACCCCGCAGCAAAGTGCCCGCTATAAAGTGTTAAATGATTTCAAGCACAGCGCCACTAAAGAGTTGGTGAGCGATGACTACCTCTATCAAATTAAGCGCCTGGCCGACCCTAAGCGCCTGGCACCATTACGCGGCCTGTTAAGCCAATATATAGTGGGCATGAGCGAACTAACACAAGCGGTGGCCACTAAGCGTACGTCCATGGGGGCTAACGACTGGCTGGACTTACGCCCGTTTAAGATGGCGGGCCTGAAAAAAATCGATGACCACCACTTTAGCATTCGCCTCAAAGGCAAGTACCCGCAGTTTAAATACTGGCTCGCCTTTCACTTCTTTGCGCCGGTGTCTTGGCAGGTAGACCGCTTCTATCACCTACCGGGTTTGCCCGAGCGTAACATCAGCCTAGATTGGTATCCGGTGGGCACGGGTGCCTACATGATGGCCGAGAACAATCCCAACGCACAAATCGTGCTGCAGCGTAATCCAAATTTTCGCGAAGAATATTATCCAAGCGAGGGTGCGCCGGGAGATGCAGCCCTGGGCTTGCTAAAAGATGCGGGTAAGCGCCTGCCCTTTATCGACAAGTACGTGTTCCGTTTAGAGAAAGAGGCCATCCCCATCTGGAGCAAGTTCTTGCAAGGCTATTATGATCGCTCTGGCATCAGCAGCGACAACTTCGATCGCGCGGTGTCGGTGCAGTCGGAGGGCGTGAGTCTCAGCGATGAGATGCGCCAAAAAAACATTGTCTTGCAGAAGGTGGTGAGCCCCTCTACCTATTACATGGGCTTCAACATGTTGGACCCCGTGGTGGGCGGCTATGATGATAAAGCCCGTAAGTTACGCCAGGCCATCACCATCGCCTACGACACCGAAGAGTATGTGAAAATTTTTATGAATGGCCGTGGCGAAACCGCCATGAGCCCCATTCCACCGGGTATTTTTGGTTATCAACAGGGCGAGGCGGGCCGTTTAGCGTCGGTGTTCGATTGGCACGACGGCCAGCCTCGGCGCAAGAGCCTAGAGCATGCCCGCGCGCTGTTGGCGCAGGCCGGTTATCCGGGGGGGCGCGACGCCAAGACCGGTGAGCCCTTAATCATAAACCTAGACACCACCGCCTCCTCCAGTTCCAAGGCGCGCCTCAGCTGGATTAAAAAACAGTTTAAGAAAATTGGCCTGCAACTGAATGTGCGCGCCACCGATTACAATCGCTTCAAGGGCAAGATGGAAACCGCCAACGTGCAGGTTTATTTCTGGGGGTGGCTGGCAGATTACCCCGACCCAGAAAATTTTCTGTTTTTATTGTACGGCCCCAACGCGCAGGTGGATTCTAAGTCTGGGGTGAACTCGGCCAACTATAAAAATGCCGAGTACGACGCCCTCTTCGAAAAAATGCGCCTCCAAGATGACACCCCAGAGCGCGCCGCCACCATTGCCAAGATGCTCAAGATCATTCAACGGGATAGCCCGTGGGGCAGCGCCTATCATACTTATGACTTTGTGTTGGGGCACAACTGGGTGGCCAACGACAAGATTCATGGCATCAGCAAGGTCACACTAAAATACCGCAACATAGATGTGGAGCAGCGCCGCGCGGCTCAGGCCAAGTGGAACCAGCCCAACGTCTGGCCGCTGCTTATCGTGCTGCTGGTCTTGTTGTCATTGATTATTCCTGGGGTGCGCAGTTATCGACGCAGCCAAAAACGCACCATAGGAGCATAGCCCATGCTGGCCTATATTATCCGTCGTTTCCTGTACGCCGTGCCCATCTTAATTGGGGTTAATATTCTAACCTTCGCGCTGTTTTTTATGGTGAACACGCCCGACCAAATGGCACGGGTGCAGCTGGGGGATAAACACATCACCCAGCAAGACATTAACCATTGGAAAGCCCAGCGTGGTTATGACAAACCGCTGTTTATCAACGGCGAAAAACCTGGCCTAGAGACGCTCACCGATACTATCTTCTTTGATAAATCCATTAAGCTGTTGGCCTTCGATTTTGGCAAGTCCGACGAGGGGCGCAGCATCGGGGCCGACATCCAAGAACGTATGTGGCCCAGCTTAGCGGTGCAGGTGCCGACCTTCGTGGTGGGCATATTAGTGAACATCTGCTTTGCCCTAATTATCGTTATGTTTCGTGCCAGCCTGTTTGAATTGTCGGCGCTCACCTTTTGCGTGATGCTGCTGTCTATCTCGGCGGTGTTTTATATCTTGGGCGGCCAGTTTTTCTTTGCCAAATTATGGAACCTTGTGCCCATCTCGGGTTATCTGGGCGGGGTCGATGCGCTGCGCTTTTTAATCTTGCCTATTATCATCGGCGTGTTGGCGGGCATAGGTGCCGGTACTCGCATGTACCGCACCATATTTATCGAAGAGGCCAGCCGCGATTATATTCGTACCGCCCGCGCTAAGGGGGTGTCGGAATTGAACCTACTATTTAAGCACCTATTGCCCAACGGCATGATTCCGGTGTTAACCGGCGTGGTGGTGGTGATTCCCCAGTTGTTCATGGGCAGCCTCTTGATGGAATCATTCTTCGGCATTCCTGGCCTTGGCAGTTACACGCTGGACGCCATTCAGGCACAAGATTTTGCGGTGGTGCGGGCCATGGTATTTTTGGGTTCTGTGCTCTACATCATCGGTTTATTGTTGACCGATATCTCTTATACCTTGGTCGACCCTAGGGTGAAACTATCATGATGCTGCCGGTATTTTTATGGAGCGATGTGCTGATCTACGGCCTCATCGCCTGCGTGACGTTTTTTCTGTGGCAGCTGCGTAAAAACCCGCAGGCCAAGAAACGCTGGCACGGCGTGTTTGCTAGCAAGGTGGGCATGGCCAGCTTCGTGGTGATTTTATTTTATATTCTAATTTCCTTGCTCGATTCCATCCATTATCGTGAGCCATTACCAGCGTTGAACGGCGTCGCCCAACAAGAGGTGGCCTACAGCTCGGATGTTAAGTCGCTGCTGGATGTGGTCTTGCACCCCTTACACAGTGCTAACGAGAGCACTTACTCGGCTCCGTTTGCCTTGCACTCGTTTGCCAAGGAAAACATGACGGCGGCCAACGGCGGCATCTATCGTGATTTTCCCCGCTTAAAAAATGCCGGTTCTCACCTTGCCGATGTTAGCGAGCGCCCTTGGGATATCTTGTGGCGCAGCGCGCTGGCGATACTGCTGGGCTTGTTAATCGCCGCCGTGCCCATTGGCTTGCATCGATATTTTCGCCACCTGCGCCAGGCGCGAAAAAAGCCCGCTGCCTCGGCCCAGCCGCTTCCCTGGAACGTGGCCTATGGCAGCGTGTGTATTATTTCAGTGATCGTCTGTTGGGTGCTCTGCCTCGGCGAGTTTTATCATATCCTCGGCACCGACAAGGTGGGCAGCGATGTCTTATACCAGAGCATAAAAGCCATTCGCACTGGGGTCTTGATCGGCACGCTAGCAACCCTAGTGACGCTGCCGTTGGCAATTATTTTGGGCATCAGCGCCGGTTACTTTAAAGGCTGGGTGGACGATGTGGTGCAGTACACTTACACCACCTTAAGCTCGATTCCGGGCATCTTGCTGATTGCCGCCTCGGTGTTGTTGATCGATGTCTACATAGAGACCCACGCCGAGCAATTTAATTTAACCAGCCTGCGCTCGGACTTTAAATTTCTCGCCCTGTGCGCCATCCTCGGCTTAACCAGCTGGACCGGTTTGTGTCGCATGTTAAGGGCCGAGACCCTAAAAGTTAGCCAGCTCGATTACGTGCAGGCGGCCCATGCCTTTGGCGTGAGTCATCGCCGCGTCATCGCCAAGCATATCTTGCCCAACGTCACGCACCTTATTTTAATCGCCATCGTGTTGGACTTCAGCATGTTTGTGTTGGCCGAGGCGGTATTGTCTTATATTGGGGTGGGCGTGGACCCAGACATGTACAGCTGGGGCAACATGATTAACGCCGCGCGCTCCGAACTATCACGCGACCCTGTGGTGTGGTGGTCGGTGACGGCCGCCTTTATTTTAATGTTTACGCTAGTGCTGGCGGCTAATTTATTTTCCGACGAGGTGCGCAACGCCTTCGACCCCAACACGGCGCAGGGAGGTTCATAACATGACGGCATTACCCATTGTATTATCGCTGAAAAACTTGCAAGTGGCGGCCGCAGATAAGCGGCTGGTGAAGGGCGTGAGCTTCGACATTAAGCAGGGTGAGATATTTGCTTTAGTGGGGGAGTCCGGTTCGGGTAAGTCCCTCACCTCGTTAGCCATCATGCGCCTGCTGCCGCCGACGTTAACCATTGCCGCGGGCGAGGTTTACTTTGCGCAACAAAATATTTTTAGCTTAACCGAAACCGAGATGAACGGCGTGCGTGGTAAAAAAATTGCCATGATTTTTCAAGAGCCGCAGACCTCGTTAAACCCAGTGCAGACCGTCGGCGTGCAGCTGCAAGAGGTCTTACAGCTGCATCAGAATATTAAAAATTCAGCCCTGCAGGCCAAGCTGGTGGCGCTGTTGCAAGAGGTGGGCATCCCCGAACCTGCGGCGCGTTTAAACTGGTATCCCCATCAGTTATCTGGCGGTCAAAAACAAAGGGTGATGATCGCCATGGCGCTCGCCTGTGAACCCGAGTTGTTGGTGGCCGACGAACCCACCACGGCACTCGATGTGACCATTCAGCGCCAAATTTTAGACTTGCTCAATCACCTAAGGAAGACGCGCAAGCTCAGTGTGTTACTTATTACCCATGACATGGGGGTGGTGGCCGAGATGGCCGACACAGTGGCGGTTATGCGCGCGGGTGAAATTTTAGAGCAGGCAGACTGCAAGGCGTTTTTTGCCAGCCCGCAACACGAATACAGCCAACGG
>CAJXIK010000144.1 GCA_913054445.1 uncultured Bermanella sp. | reverse complement strand
ATCGCGCACGGGGTGCACTCGTACCTAGTGCCAATCTGGCCGCAAGCACAGGGCTGGTAGGAGGCCACCCCGTGGCCGAAAAGCCTTCATCGCGCACGGGGTGCACTCGTACCTAGTGCCAATCTGGCCGCAAGCACAGGGCTGGTAGGAGGCCACCCCGTGGCCGAAAAGCCTTCATCGCGCACGGGGTGCACTCGTACGTAGTGCCAATCACAAGCCAGTAGGAGGCCACCCCGTGGCCGAAAAGGCGCAGTCGCGCTCGGGGTGCGCTCGTACGTAGTGCCAATCACAAGCCAGTAAGAGGCCACCCCGTGGCCGAAAAGCCTTCATCGCGCACGGGGCTCAATCGCGCACGGGGTGCACTCGTACGTAGTGCCAATCTGGCCGCAAGCACCATAGAACACCCCAGCTACTTGCCCTCGCATGTTACCCACAGTAACATCTGACCCATGCCACCCTGTCTGCCACCTGGAAAACCATGCACTCACACAGATTGATCCTGTCACTTGTCTTTGCGGCTTTCCTTGTATCTCCGGTCATCGTCGACTGGTGGCTGGCGCCCGCTGGCGCTTGGTATCGACCGTTCGCCCTGTGGCTCGTCCTCATCGCCGTCTCTATCTGGTTACAACACTGGCAGGCTCAAGAGGGAGACGACTCATGACCTTTAGCATCGGTGCCCTTGTGGGCATAGTGGTCACCTACCTATTTGTGCTGTTTTTCACCGCCTATGCCACCGAAAAAAACTGGCTGCCGCACAAGCTGGTGCGTCATCGAGCCGTGTATGTGTTGTCGCTGGGGGTGTACGCCAGCGCGTGGGCGTTTTATGGCAGTGTCGGCTTGGCCCATGAATACGGTTATGGCTACCTCACCTATTACCTAGGCATCAGTGGGGCCTTTGTGCTGGCCCCCATATTGTTAAAGCCCATCCTGCACATCACTAAGACGTACCAGCTAACCTCCCTAGCCGACTTATTTGCCTTTCGTTTTCGTTCGCGGGCGGCGGGCACCCTCACCACCCTCGTTATGCTCGTCGCCATCCTGCCCCTCATCACCCTGCAAATTACCGCCGTCACCGACAGCTTCCTGTTGCTTAACAACGAACTGCATCACACCGACATCGCCCTCGGTTACTGCGCCGTCATGACCCTGTTCGCCATCTTGTTTGGTGCCCGCCATGTGAGCCCACGGGAAAAACACGAAAGCCTAGTCTTCGCCGTCGCCATGGAGTCGGTGATTAAGCTCGTGGCCATCAGCATCCTTGGCTACGTGGCCTTGTTCGTGGTGTTCGATGGCCCCCATGACATGGACCTCTGGCTGCAATCCAATCACTTCTGGTTATCCAGCATGCAGCGCTCCTTTCAGGAAGGGCCGTGGCGCACACTGTTGCTGCTGTTTTTTGCCTCCAGCGTGGTGATGCCCCACATGTTTCATATGGCCTTCACCGAGAACTCCAGCTCGTCGGCCCTCAACATGGCCAGCTGGGGCCTGCCCTTGATATTACTGGTCATGGCCATCATGGTGCCCCCCATATTGTGGGCGGGTATCTTCTTAGATCTACAGACCCCGGCCGAATACTTCGCCTTGGGCATGGGCATGGAATTGCAAAGCCCTACCCTCACCGCAGTGGCCTTCGTGGGGGGGCTCGCGGCAGCCTCGGGCATCACCATAGTGACCACCCTCGCCATCGCCGCCATGTCGTTGAATCACTTAGTGCTACCCTTAGCGGAACTCAACCCCAAGAAAGACATGTATGCCTGGCTGCTGTGGACTCGGCGCTGGCTCATCGCCGCCATCTTCCTCGCCAGTTATGTGTTTTATCGCTTCTTGAGCCAAGATAAGGGCATGGCCGATTTAGGCATCATCGCCTTCGTGGCGGTGTTGCAGTTTCTGCCTGGGGTGCTAGGGGTGTTATTCTGGCCCACCGCCAACCGTCAGGGTTTCTTGTCTGGCCTAAGCCTCGGGGTCATAGTCTGGATTTGGACCATGTTGCTGCCACTGTTAGGCCTGCCGACCCTGGCTTGGCTGGAGCCCTACTTGCCCGACACCGATCAGGACACCTGGTTTCTGGCCACTTCGGCCTCCATGACTCTCAACTCCATCGTCCTTATTGTGGTCTCCATCATGAGCACCACCCGACCTATAGAGGCCAGCGCCGCCGAAGCCTGTAGCATAGATACCCTAGGCACCCCGCAGCGCCAGGAATTAGTGGCTAAGAATGCCCAAGATTTTCTCGCCAGCCTCACCGAGGCGCTGGGCGCTCAGGCCGCCAAGCGAGAGTTATCCCAGGCCCTACACGACCTAAACCTCGCCCACAACGAACACCGCCCCTATCAGCTCAGGCGCCTGCGTGGCAAGCTGGAGGCCAATTTATCCGGCTTAATGGGCCCCACCGTGGCCCACGGTATCGTCACCCGCTGGCTGCCGTTCAAACACAAGAGCGAGCTGCAAGCCGGTCACGACATCCACTTCATCGAGAAAGGCCTAGAGATCTATCAAACCCGTTTAACTGGCCTCGCCGCCGAGCTCGATAGCCTGCGCCGCTTTCACCGCCAGACCCTAGAGCGCTTGCCCATGGGGGCCTGTAGCTTGGGAGCCGACGGCGAGATTCTCATGTGGAACAGCGCCCTCATCGAGCAAACTGGGGTCAGTGCCGACGAGGTGGTGGGCAACAAGATCGGCAATCTCGAAGAGCCCCTGCGCAGCCTGTTAATTGATTTCATCGAAGACAGCAGCAGCCACCTGCACAAGAAAACCATCGAGGTGGATGGCCGCCCGCGCTGGATCAACCTGCACAAGGGCGCACTGGAAAACCCAGACAGCCATGAATACGGCGGCCTCGTGATCTTGCTCGAAGATCAAACCGAGACCCAGCTACTGGAAGACGAACTTATCCACAGCGAGCGCCTGGCCTCGGTGGGCCGCCTAGCCGCCGGTGTCGCCCACGAGATTGGCAACCCCATCACCGGCATCGCCTGCTTAGCGCAAGACATCAAGTACGAGACCGACAACCCAGTGTTGCTCGACATCGGCGAGCAAGTTCTGGAGCAGACCCAGCGCGTCACCCGTATCGTGCAGTCCCTCATGAACTTCTCCCACAGCGGCAATCACCTACAGCATCAGGAACAGGGGCCGGTGAGCATTCACCACTGCGCCCAGGACGCCATCGACCTGCTACTGTTATCGGGCAAAGAATCCGGCATCGAGTTTATCAACCGCTGTGAGCAGAGCCACATCGTGAGGGGCGACGACCAGCGCCTACAACAGGTCTTCGTTAACCTGCTAAGCAATGCCCGCGATGCTAGCCCCGCAGACGGCACCATCACCGTGCAAACCATCTTGCACGAACACACAGTGACGGTGGAGGTAACCGATCAGGGCACGGGCATCAACGCCAGCGACATAGAGCAAATATTTGAGCCCTTCTTCACCACCAAAGAGGTGGGTAAGGGCACCGGGCTGGGCTTGTCCTTAGTGTATAGCATCATCGAAGATCACTACGGACACATCAGCATAGACAGCCCAGTCGACAGCGAATTCAATAGCGGCACACGGGTGGTGATCGACCTACCCAAGTACCAGGAAGAAGATAATAATCAACAGGAGCGGGTAAGTTAATGAGCAAAATATTGATAGTGGAAGACGAGAAGGTCATTCGCAACGCCTTGCGCCGCCTGCTGGAGCGCAACGACTATCAGGTAGAAGAGGCTGCTAGCCTCACCATAGCCAAGACCTTCGACCTGCAACAATTTGCCATGATCGTCAGCGATTTACGCCTACCAGGGGGCAACGGCACCGAACTTATCGACCTTGCCCAACCTGTTCCCGTGCTCATCATGACCAGTTTCGCCAGCCTCAAGAGTGCGGTGGATGCCATGAAACTAGGGGCGGTGGATTACATCGCCAAGCCCTTCGATCACGACGAGATGCTCATGGCGGTGCAGCGTATTTTAAAGGGCCGTAACCTGCTACGACAGAATCAGGTGCTCAAGAAAGAGCTGGCCAAGGACTACCCCACCGGCGGCATGATCGGCAACTGCCCCCCCATGAAGAAGCTGTTTAAGATGATTGGCAAGGTGAGTCCCACCGACGCCACGGTATTGATCTTGGGAGAATCGGGCACCGGCAAGGAACTGGTGGCTCGTGCCATGCACGAACAGAGCCCGCGCCACGATGCCCCCATGATCAGCGTCAACTGCGCCGCCATCCCCGAAAACCTCATAGAGTCAGAATTGTTTGGCCACGAGAAAGGCTCCTTCACCGGTGCCACCACCGCGCGCGTGGGGTTAGTGGAGGCCGCCGACGGCGGTACCCTGTTTCTCGATGAAATTGGTGAGCTGCCCTTGGAAGCCCAGGCCCGCCTACTAAGAGTGCTGCAGGAAAGCGAGATTCGCCGCGTGGGGTCGGTACACGCCAAGAAGGTCAATGTACGCTTAGTGGCCGCCACCCACCGCCCTCTTAAAGAGCTGGCCCACAAGGGGGAATTTCGTCAAGATTTGTATTACCGCCTCAACGTGGTGGAGCTACAGCTGCCGCCGTTACGAGAGCGCGGCGACGACATCATGGAGCTGGCCGAAAAACTACTAGAGCGCACCTGCAGTAAGTTAAACCGACCACTGTTAAGCTTTGCCGACGCATGCCGTGTGGACATTAGCCAGTATCGCTGGCCGGGCAATGTGCGCGAGCTCGAGAATGCCATCGAGCGCTCGGTGATCCTCAACGACGGAGCCGACATCGACTCGGAAGACATGGCCATCGACATGCAGGGCGACCGTCAGATTGCCCCCGCCATGATGGCCTCCTTGCAACAAGAAGAGCCGAGCAAGGCACCGACCCCGTCCGAACTGTCGCTGGACGATTACTTTCAGCATTTCGTCTTGGAAAATGAAAACACACTCAATGAGACTGAGCTGGCACAGAAGCTCGGTATTTCCCGCAAGAGCCTGTGGGAGCGCCGCCAGCGCCTAGGAATTTCCCGTAAGAAGGCGAAATAGTGGCCGCGAGGTGCTTAGTAAAGCCCCTAAGTTCCCACCATAAGCGCCAAATTTGTTACTCATGTTACCTATTTGCCCACCTTTGTCCGTTGAGGTAACAAAGCCATGACAGTTCACCCGAAAATAAGTTCTCGGAGGCCATAACCAACTGATTTTAAAGGATTTTTATAAATTGGCACGGCAACTGCAATACATTAGGTAAGTTAGCGCGACACACACTTCTAAAAATAACAAAGTGGGTCACGCAAGCGCTCGGTGAGCACACTAATAACAATAAAAAAATGTCCGCCGAGCGCTCGCCATAATACTTAAAATAACAGGCATAACTGTAGTCGTGTTCTGAGTGTGTAGTGACCCATTATTAAAATAACAACAAGGGCGCACCAGATACTCAAAACACCGCTCGACCCCATAATAAAAATAATAAAGCACTCGAAACCATCCAGGGCACGAACAACAACAATAACTAAGTTGCCCTCGAGATTTTCTTTCCCTGC
>CAJXIK010000143.1 GCA_913054445.1 uncultured Bermanella sp. | reverse complement strand
CTGTATTGCTGGGGTTTGGCCACTGGGCAGGCTTCCCGCGCCAAACAGGTATGCTGACACTTAGAGTTTTCTGTCTGGCGATAACTCATGCACGCCGTCATATTAAACGTATCTAGCCCACAGGCCTGCGCCGGGCACCGCTCAATGCAGGGTTTTCGTTGGCAGCTGGTGCAAGGTGACTGGCCTTTTTCGCTGGCCGTCTGGGCAAAGTCGGTGTCGGTTAACAGCACGGCTCGGTAGGCAAACCAGCTGCCCCAAGTATGATTGATGCCCACTAAAAATGGCGAGGGATAATGCCAGCCGGCCAGTTCTCCCAGCGCCTGTAAATTAATGGGTGCGTGTGACGGGTAAACAAGCCTATGGGCCTTAGTCGGGTAATTGTGCTTAAACCAGCGCCGGATGTTGGCGCTGCTGGCTTGGTCTATGGGTTGTTCCGCCCGCCAGGCGTGCTCATCTAGGGCGTTCCACATGTCGCGGCCACCGTGGGCGATGAGGATGAGCTGCTTATAATCTGTTAGCGCCTCGACCAGCTCGCCGAGCTGTTGGCGCAGGGGAGCGGGGAGCTGCTCTATGTTAAACACCGCCTGTAAATTTAAACCCTGTGAGTTCAGCGCGGCGGGTGCAAATATCTGCTGGCTTGGCATAGGTGTCTTCTGCTGTGTCTGGCATGGTTTAAGGTAGTTTGAATAAGCCATTGCTGGCTGCTATTGTCTATCTTTATGAAACATTTTTTGCGTAAGCATAACGCTTTGTTGGCCACCTCCCTAAGCCTTGTGCTGGTCATGGGGGGCAGCTTGCAGTCGGTGCAGCAGCGGCTGGCGGATCACGGTCAATCTATGCAGGTGTTGGATAGTGCACCATTTAGCCCGCTTAAATGGGTGTTGTCTGCGCTAGAGAAGCATAATCGTACGAGCTCACCCCGTGAGCGATGATGGCAGGTGAGTCGCTGATCGGGTGCCGCTGATCGGATGCCGCTGATCGGGTGCGGCTGATCGGGCACGGGGTGCCCTCCTACGTGCCTTTAATTAGGTTCATCATCTCTTGCAGGGAAATCTTGCCACTGACCCCAGTGCCTTCCAGTAGGTTGTTGGCAAGCTCGCGTTTTTGTTGGTGCATCTGCACGATCTTGTCTTCTATGGTGTCTTGCACCACTAAGCGGTAGATGGTCACCGGGCGTTTTTGCCCCATGCGGTGGGCACGATCCGAGGCTTGATCCTCTACCGCTGGGTTCCACCAAGGGTCCATGTGAATCACATAGTCGGCGGCGGTGAGGTTTAAGCCCGAGCCCCCCGCCTTGAGGCTGATTAAGAACAGGTCACCATCTCCCCCCTGAAACGCCTGCACCGCTTTTTGGCGCTTCTTGGCTGGGGTGCTGCCGTCTAGGTATTGGTAGTTGACCCCGCGTTTATCCAAATAAGCGCGCAGGATATCTAGGTGCCCGACAAATTGACTAAAGACCAGAGCCTTGTGGTGGTTGTCTAGTAGCTCGTCAAGAATCTCGCCAAAGGCTGCTAACTTGGCGCTGCTCACTGGGCTTTGCGGCATCACTAACTGTGGGTGACAGCAGGCGCGGCGCAGACGCATGATCTCGGCCAGCATCTGTATGCGTTGCTGAGCGGCGTTGGCTCCTTCGTCGTTGGCCAGTTTTTCTAGGGCATTGCGGCGCAGGGCCTCGTAGAAGACTTTTTCTTCCTTGCTGGCTTGCACGTGTACGGTGATCTCGGTGCGGGATGGCAGCTCGGTTAATACCTCCGACTTGAGGCGGCGTAAGATAAAGGGCTGCACTAATTGCTTTAGCTGTTGGCCCACGGCTTGGTCTTGCTGATTTTGAATGGGGTTGGCGAAACGCTTGGTAAACGTGTCGAGACTGCCCAATAAACCCGGGTTAATGAAGTTAAATAAATTCCATAGCTCGCCCAAGTGATTCTCTATGGGGGTGCCGGTGGCGATCATCTTAAAGTCGGCATTGAGCGCCATGGCCCCCTTAGAGCGCTTAGTGTGGGGGTTTTT
The DNA here is from genome assembly GCA_913054445.1 of uncultured Bermanella sp. GTDB lineage: Bacteria > Pseudomonadota > Gammaproteobacteria > Pseudomonadales > Oceanobacteraceae > Bermanella. The sequence goes on along the minus strand of CAJXIK010000143.1, from coordinate 3,481 downwards.
GAGCGCCTGTGCTTCATCGGCGATGAGGGTATGCCAGTGTACCGCTTGCAGGCGTGGAGCCTGAGTTTGTAGTAGCCCGTAGCTGCACACGATGACATCGAAGGGCCCGGCTTCGGCCAGCATTTTTTCGCGGTCGCCGCTGGCAAACATGTGTACCTTAAGGGTCGGGGCGAAGCGCAGGGCCTCTTCTTGCCAGTTAAAACACACTGAGGTAGGTGCCAGCACTAGGGTGGGGCCGTTGCTGGCGCGGGATAAAATCAGCGCCAGCGATTGCAAGGTTTTGCCCAGCCCCATGTCGTCGGCCAAACAGGCCCCTGCGCCCCAGTGGGCGAGGCGGCTCAGCCAATTGAAGCCTTCGAGCTGGTAATCTCGCAGCGAGGCTTGCAAGGTGGTAGGCAATTTAGGGGTGAGGGCGTAGGCCTGCCGTAAGCGTTTGGTTTGCTCTTTCCAAGGCTGGCTGCTGCTGACCTGCATGCCCTCGGTTAGTTCGTCGAGCACTGGGCTTGCTAGCGGGTGAAAGCGGCCGTCATCCGTGTATTTTGCCAGCTTGCTGAGACGTTGTTGCAGGCCTTGGGTGAGGGCTAAAAATTCGCCGCCTTTTAGCTCGACAAAACGCCCGGGGCTTTGCTCTAACAGTTTTAGCAGTTTCTGTAGTGACACCACCTCGTCGCCGCCAATGCTTAACCCTCCCTCTACGGCAAACCAATCTTGTTGTTGGCTCACCGCGACCCGCATCTGTGACAGATCTTGGGTGGGGTGAATCTTGATGGGGCTGCCTTGGGGCCATTGAAGGTGAACGCTGTCACCCAGCGCCTGCAATTCCAATAGGGCGGTGAGGGCGCTGTCGTTGTCTTCGAACTGCCATTGGTGGTTGTTTGAATCCGTCCCTTGTAGGCAGGGGCAAGCCTCTTGCAAGGTTTCGAAACTGGATTTTTCGGCCTTTAAGTCGCGACGGGTGTGCACCTTGCGGCCATCAATATCGGCAAACACCGAGGCCGCGCCGCTCGCGGGCACAAACAAGGGGCCAGAGGCGGACAGTGGCTGACTATAAACAGCGATGCTTAGGCCCTGGCCACTGGGTTGCAGCTGCACCAGTAAGCACGGCTCGGGATCCATCTCCTCGCCCTGGCTTCTGAGGCCGGCGATGTCGGAATGTACGGTTAACAAGGGCGCGATGGCGGTGAGGCTTTGTAGGGCTTGTTGTTCGGCGCTGGCCGGAATTTGTAAGCCGTCCTTTCCTAAAATAGTGGCTATTTGTAGCTGCTGGCTACTGAAGTTCACCAGTTCTAGGCGCTGGCGGCCCTGCTCGCGTACCGCATAGTTAAGGGTCTCGTCATGCTCTTGGATGGGCATGGGGCTCATGCTAATGGTGATATGCTGCGACTGTTTTTGAATGTGCAGTTCGGGCTCCATGCGCTTAACGTCCACCGCCTTTTCTACGTCTGGCCAGTAAATATGGGGGTGATCCAGCGCCGCCTGCAACGCAGATTTTACCGGCAGAAAATAGCGATTATTACCGTAGCTGCCGTAATAGGAGTAGCCTGCTTCTTGCTCTATAAATTGGCAAATGGACTTGTCGGCATCGCTTAGGTAGTCGATTTCATCTGCTTCTTCACAGAGGCGTTTCAGAGACACCGCACGGCCCTTGCTCCACTTGCCATTCTTAGCCAGTTTCTGCTCTTTGGGTTGCAGGCTGTAGCTGCCTTCCTCGATGAGCCAGGCTAAGCGTTGCGGCTTTATTACCGTGCTGGAGGCCGTTTCTGGTGGCTTGTCTAGGCTTACATTTAAGGCCGCCAAGGCCCCCAGTGCACGCTCCCAAGGCTGCTGTACTTGTATCATGGCGCTTAGGTTCGGCCAGGGTGATTGCGCCGCCTCACGGGCCACAGTCCGGCATCTGCTAAAGGCTCGGTTATTTTTATCCTTACCGAGGTCGGTGAGCAACACGGCCACCTCGCGGGCATACCATAAAAATCCATGTTCATGGGCGCGGCTAGCATGCTCGCTGATGCTTTTTATGTAGGCGGCATCCACCGTGACCCCCATCCACTTTTGCACTAAGGCACACAGCAACGGCTGCATGCTCTCGCTGTAAAACTCGATACCACTTACTATGCTGATGTCGCTTTCGGGCCTAACACCACTGCGAATCAGGGCGGGCACGCGCAAAATTTTGGCAATGTTAAGTAGCGGCGTATGTTCTTTAAGCTTGTGGGCAAACTCCATCTGTTTGTCTAGCTGCTCGCTGTGCTCGGGATTATTACTTTTAAGCAGTGCCAGTAAATAGAAAATGCCGCCTATGCCGGGCAGTATCACGTTGCGTTTACGGGTCTGTTTGCGGCGGTCCAGTATGGCCTCCTCGAAATAGGCCAGTGCTCGCGGGTTGTCGTCCTCTAAAAAAGCCTGCCAGCCTCTTAGCACGTTGGCCTGCGCCGAACCATCGGAGTGGGCCAATAGATCACTTGCCAACGCTTGGCCGCGCCATAACTGTTGCTCGCCCAGGGCGTGAGCCAGCCCTGGTTGCTGAAATTCACCCTGGGTACGGCCTTGGTTGATGGCGTGAAATAGACCATGTTGGTCTTCAAGATTCTCGCACTTTTCATGCAGTAAGCTGGCCAGTACTTGTAGTTGCACCTGGGCCGATCTTTGTTGTAGCCAGTTCATGTCCAGTGGGCAGGTACAGGCTATGAGCAGCAGTTTTACTTGTTCTATGTTGGCGAGCTGGTCGGGTTTTTTTATTTCCAGCAGGGGCCAGATTTTCTCTTCTTTCTCTAGATAGATGGCCATGCGTATGAGCATGAGAGGCGTGTGGTTTGTATACCCAAAGCCCCCTTTTGGGAGGGTTTTCGGAAATTCCAGTGTATTTTCTTCTACTATTTCGGCGAACGCCTCGCGGCTGCCATGGTGGCGGGTGATGGTATTGACGATGAGTGGGTGGCAGGTTAAGCCGAGATTGCTCTGTACTAATAGCTGGCGCTTTAATAAAGCCTCACGCCAAGGCTTGCCGATCATGCCCGCGAGGCGCTTGCCTTGCGAGTCTTTCCAGCCGAGTCGCGTCAACACCTCTTTAAGCTCAGTTTGTGTGGTGGAACGATACAGCACAGAGAGCACGTAAAGAATTTTTTGTTGGTCGGTGCTGAGTTTGTTAAAGGTTTTTATTAGAGTTTGATAATTGGACATGGTATTTAATCTAATTTTCAGTGGCGAGAATAGGGGGTGAGAACAGCTGGAAAAGCATGGTAGCTGCGACTCATGGGGAGTCTGCCACCCATGTTGGCTGATGCTGGTATTGCAAGGTGAGTTCGCTGCCGACAGCGAGGCGCTCAGGCGCTTCAACGAACAGGCTTTGGCCATTCATCTCCACCTCTAAGCGGTAACGGTAACCCACGTACAGGCAGTCCTTCACCAGTGCCTTTTCCCCCTGAGAGGCGTGCAAGGCAAAGCCATTTTCATGCAGCAAATAAAAACCGTGGGCATGTTCTTG
>CAJXIK010000142.1 GCA_913054445.1 uncultured Bermanella sp. | reverse complement strand
CGTTCGGTTTGAGGGTGTCTTTAACATGGATGTTAAAGCCAAGCGCCCACGGACGGGTTCACCGCAACCTCAAACCGGACGACCTAGACTCACCACAGGCGGCTAACCATTAAGTGCTTGTTTAGAACATCATGACTCTTTAAAGGTCCGCAAGGCCGCCGCCACTATGTCTGCACTATTGGGCAGGTAATAATGTTCATTTTTGAAATACGGCATGTGAGTATCGAAACCGCCGACACGCTGCACAGGTGCCAATAGATTTAAAAAACAATGTTCGCTCACTTGGGCGCTGATCTCCGCCCCCACCGCAAAAGAACGGGCCGCCTCGTGAATGATGACACAGCGCCCAGTGGTCACCACCGAGCTGAGTATAGTGTGCATATCCAAGGGTTTAATGGTGGCCACATCAATCACCTCGGCGGCGATGCCTTGTTGCTGCAACACATCGGCTGCCAGCAGCGTATCTGGGATACAGGCTCCCCAGCTAATGAGGCTAATATCGCTGCCTTGGCGCAGGGTGAAGCATCTATCCAAGGGTAAAGCCACGCCATCGTTGTTAATGACCTGCTTGCTGGTGCGATAAATACGCTTAGGCTCCAAAAACACCACTGGGTCTGGGTCACGAATGGCCGCCAGCAATAAACCATAGGCTCTGGCTGGGGACGATGGCACCACCACGCGAATGCCGGGTATGTGGGCAATTAAGGCTTCGGTGCTTTCGCTGTGGTGTTCGGGCGCGTGTATGCCGCCGCCATAAGGGGCGCGCAACACCATAGGGCAAGACATGCGCCCACGGGTACGGTTGCGCAGGCGTGCCGCGTGACAAAATAGATGCTCGAAGGCGGGAAATATAAAACCCATGAATTGAATCTCGCACACGGGTTTTAAACCCTGGCTGGCCATGCCCACCGCCAAGCCGGTAATTAACGCCTCGGCCAGAGGGGTATCCATCACCCGCTTGAAGCCAAATTTTTCTTTTAAGCCCACGGTGGCACGAAACACCCCGCCATTGGTGGCCACGTCTTCCCCTAAAACCACCACACTGTCGTCGCTGGCCATGGCATAGTGCAGGGCTAGATTCACCGCGTCGAGCAGCCCACCCTCTACCTGCTGGGGCATATTATGATCCGCCATCGATACGCTCTAGCTTATCTGCCAGTCTATCCAGTTGTTCATTCATGGCCTCGGGCCAGTCTGCGTACAGGTGATCGAACATACTCTGGGGACTGGCCGCCGGTGTTTGTAAATAATGCTGCACTTGGCTCTCAACCGAGGCCGCACAGCTTTCTAATAGGGCCTTTTCTTGCTCGCCATCCCAAATTTTTAAGTCCAATAACAGGCTCTGCAAGCGCTTGATGGGTTCTTTTAACCAGGCCTGTTTCACCTCTTGTTGACAACGGTAGCGGCTGGCATCGTCGGCGGTGGTGTGATCCCCTAAGCGATAGGTGATGGCCTCGATGAGGGTCGCCCCCTTGTGATCATTGGCCCGCACACGGGCCTCATTAATGGCCTGCGTAATAGCCAGCACATCGTTGCCGTCTACCTGCACGCCGTGTACCCCGGCCCCTATGGCTTTTTGCGCGAGACTGGCGGCGGCACACTGTTTTTCTCTGGGCACCGAGATGGCATATTGATTATTGTTAACCAGAATAATCAATGGCAACTGCCACACACCCGCCACATTTAAACTCTCAAAAAAATCCCCCTTGGAGGTGCCGCCATCGCCTATGGTGACCATCACCAATTGTTCACGGCCTTTTATCTTTAAGGCCGCCGCCGCCCCCGCCGCGTGGGTAACTTGGGTGGCGATGGGCACACACACGGGAAAATCCTGTGGTGGGCCATGGCTGCTGGCGGACTCATCGCCCCCCCAATACAGCAGCAAGTTTGCCATGGCGTTGGCACCACTGCGCAGCAGGTGGGCACCGTGATCTCGATAGTAGGGCACGAAGACATCGTCCTTGTGCAAGGCTAAGCCGATGGCCACCCCGAACGCCTCCTGCCCCAAAGCCGAAGGAAAAGTGCCCAGTTGGCCGGTACGCTGCAACGCCACCGCCTTATGATCGAAGACACGGCACAACACCATATAACGGTAGGCCTTGAGCAACCAATTATCGCTGGCAAAGCCAGGCCTATTGGCGAGCCAAGCGCCACTCTCATCGAGGAACTGAATAGATTCCAGATGAAAATCCAGTAGCGGACGATGGCCCGAGTCGGTCATGGCTCGGGTCATACTGCCTCCTGCATTTCGGCGTTTATATTGTGAGCGTTAGCGCCGTATAACACTTGTTCGGCCATGGCGTTGGCAATTTGGTGGCTGGCCAGTTTTTTGTTTTTCGAGAGGATAAAAATTTTATTTAGGGTGTCTTTTAATCTAAAGATCTCGTGACCAATCTGTTGCGCACTAAGACCACGAAAACGGCCCGAGGCAAAGATTAAACCGCCACTGTTGATGACGTAGTCGGGCACATAGAGAATGCCTTGATCGTGCAAAATTTTGCCCATAGCATCTGTGGCCAATTGATTATTGGCACTGCCAGCAATGACCTTGCATTGTAACTGCGGGATGGTTTTTTCATTTAATACTGAGCCTAATCCGCACGGGCTAAATACTTCGCACTCTTGCCGATAGATGTCATCTACGGGCACCACCTCGGCATCGAATGCTTGCTGAGCCCACTGGGACTTTTGCGCATCCACATCACAGACGATGAGTTTGGCCCCTTCTTTATGCAGCTGCTTGGCCAGGGCCATGCCCACATGCCCTAAGCCTTGAATGGCCACCCGCAGGCCTTGCATATTTTGCCCCAATTGAAACTGCACGGCGGTTAACATGCCCAACACAACGCCCTGCGCAGTGGCCGGTGATGGGTCGCCAATATTGCTGGAGCTGCTCACGAAGGTGGTTTGGCTGCGAATGTCATCCATATCTTGTACTTGGGTGCCGCTGTCCATGGCGGTGATGTAACGACCCGATAGCGACTGAATAAAGCGGCCAAACTGCTTAAATAATTGCTGGCGATCGAAGCTGCCCTTGGGCTTCATGATCACCGCCTTGCCGCCCCCTTGCGGCACATGCGCTAACGCCGCCTTATAGCTCATGCCCTTGGCCAGTCGCAGGGCATCTGTCACCGCCTGCGCTTCATTTTCATAGTCGATGAAGCGACAGCCTCCCATGGCGGGCCCTAGGGTTAAATTATGAATGGCAATCACGGCCTCGAGTGACCCTTGCTGACAAAAGTGTAATTCCTGCACCGCTTGATCTTGCATCGTAGAAAACATAAGCCGAACTCCCTTGTGAGGACGTGTGGGGCAAATGGGCAAGGCACTCCCTTTTGGGGAGCCTTAACCTCAGTTTAGTCAATTGTGGGCTCAATCATCCTAACTCGGGGAAATGTGTCTAAGCAGATAAATAGATAGGGGATAACGGAATAATCAGCAGAGACTTAATGCAGCTTCTGCCGATCCTGATTAAGGCCGTGCCAAAAGGCATAGACACCGTCTAGCATCTCCTTGCCGGTTTTAATGAAGGCAGCTTCGTCCACGTTAAAATTAAAATAGAAGCTCTCCAGTTCTTGTTGAGTATGGTGAGCGTGATTGGCCTCGATCTTACTGTGCCAAGAAAAAAAGGTGAGGGGCAGCTTTGCTAGGTGATGACGACGCTTGTAGCGACCAAGGCCCGCCACCAGCTGATCCCAAAAACCGGCAGCGGCCCAGTTTTCTACCGCGTAGGAGGCCGCCGTGGCAATTTGATAATCTTCGTTGCCATACAGACGAATGAGTTCGTCACAGAAAAATAGGGTTTCTTTTCTGCCCCGTGAACGCTTGCCCAGCAGGTGAAAATTTAATCCAACTTGCTCTGCCATGCGCACCAGCAACTCGAAGTGAGCAGACCTAAAATGAAAGCGCCCGCCCTCGACGGAGCCCTCTAAGTCCCCTAGCTCTTGAACACTCTCTGCATCCTCACTTGGGTTATCATTTCGGGACTGCTGCATTTTTTTACGGTTAAAGACCACGCCAATTTCATTGGCGAGAATTTCCTTGGAGGCGCGCATCTCTTCTATGGTGTCGGCATTGATCATCTTGTGCAGTTGCGCCAGTAAAAACTGGTTGGAGAAAACACTAAACTGCACGATAAAACTCTTTACCTGAGCATTATTTAACTCTGCATTGGCAAACCAGTGAGTATAGGGGTTATTAACAATCACCTTGTGGGTGAGCAGCTGACGATTTATTTTTTTCTGAAAAGCCAGAAAGCCATCTGCCTTGTCCATGGGGTAGCTACCATCATCTAAATGAAGCAAAGTGGCGGGGGTTAGCCCCTGGCCTTTAAGGTCTTGCAAGCGGGAATGGGCCATGACGTTTCTCCAGAATCTTTTATATTCATTTTAGTCACTCCCCCACCGAGACATAAATAACGATAGCGTCTATTAACTCTCCTTTTAAACATAGGTCCACGTCCAGCTGCCTTATTTCTGGCCAAAGTTCGGGTATAGTCTGCGCTGCCCCCATAAGCCCGAGAATAAACACAATGAAAACAGGCAACCCTTCGTCCCTCAGTGACACTCAGCCCAACGTCGAACAATTTGATGTCAACGGACGCACTTACAGCGCACTCGTCGCAGGAGAGGGGCCCACGGTACTGTGCCTGCACGGCTTCCCAGACACCTATCATTCTTTTCGCAAACAAGTGCCCGCGCTGGTGGCGCAAGGGTATCGGGTGGTTTGCCCAGTTATGCCTGGTTATGAAGAAAGCAGCCTCAAGGCCGACAACCGCTACAGCATAGATTACGTCAGCGACGAAATTATCGCCCTCACTCGAGCCGTCAGCCGTGACCCGGTGCACTTAGTGGGGCACGACTGGGGGGCGATTACCGGCTACGCGGCCGCAGCCAAGGCCCCGGAGTTATTCGCCTCGTTAACGACGCTCACCATTCCCCACAACATGCTCGGCCCCAGCCTCGTGGTACGCGCGCCACGCCAAGCCAGCTATTCATGGTATATCGCATTCTTTCAATTAAGGGGCATCAGTGAGCGCATCATGGCACGCAATAATTTTGCTTTAATCGACAAACTCTATAGAGACTGGAGCCCGAGTTGGGCGGTGCCCAGCGAGCAACTAACGGCCATCAAGAATGTGCTCGCTAAACCCCGCCTTAAAGCCGCCGCACTGGGCTACTATCGTTCTATTTTCTCGCTCACCGGCTTTAAATTATTGGGCGGCACCATCAAAGTTCCGTCTTTGTTATTACAAGGAAATGAGGACGGCTGCATTCATAGAAAAAGCTGGGCCATGATTCGCAGCAACGCCTTTAAGAATGGGTTATCTGTGCAGCAGGTGAACGCGGGGCACTTCTTACACATAGAAAAGCCAGACGCCGTCAACGCGTTACTGCTTGCCCACTTAAATGCCCACCGAGCCTAGTACTTGAAACTTAGAGCTTGAAACTTAGAGCTTGAAACTTAGAGCTTGAAACTTAGAGCTTGAAACTTAGA
>CAJXIK010000141.1 GCA_913054445.1 uncultured Bermanella sp. | reverse complement strand
GTTGTCATTAAGTGGTTAATTAGTTTGTAATAATAAGCTAGCAGAGTTGTCATTAAGTGGTTAATTAGTTTGTAATAATAAGCTAGCAGAGTTGTCATTAAGTGGTTAGTTAACCGTCGTTGCTTGTTCTGCGCGGCCTTCATATAAACTCACCAAACGGAACTCATCGAACTCGTCTAGGTCGGGCACGGTGAAGGATGCAATTTTCTCGAGTGCTTGATAGTGATGGTGTTGAAAGTTCTTGATGCGCGAGTCGGCCAGCAACACTTGGGGAGCATACTTAAAAAAAGTATCCAAAAAACTGAGGTTGGCGCGGTCATATAACACGTCGGCGGCGATGAGCAGGTCGATGTCGTCATCCTTAATGGCAAACAGGTCATCGCTCAGGGTGAGCTTCACCTGGTTGAGCTCTGCATTTTGCTGGCAGCTGATTAACGCCTGTGGGTCTATGTCGCAGGCAATGACGTGCTTGGCCCCGGCCTTCATGGCGGCGATGGCCACCACCCCGGAACCTGCGCCAAAGTCCAGCACCTTTTTGCCCTTCACCCAGTGGGGGTTATCGAGGATGAAGCGAGCCAGTACCTGGCCACTGGCCCAGCAAAATGCCCAGTAGGCGGTGTGATCCCAGATGCGGCGTATCTCATCTAGGGTGAAGGGGCGATCCATCGTGCTGGGGTCCACTAAATAGAGGGAAATGTGTGGGCACTGTGGCAGGGGTTGCACGCTCACGAAGGCATCCGTCAACATGGCGCGAATGAGTTTGTCTAATGACGCGTTGCGCGATTTATCGTTTGCTTTAATAGTACTCACCTAGAAAAAATATCCTGTTGTGGGTCAATGAGGTTATGAAAACGCTTCTGTAAAAAATACAAGATGCCATCGGCCACCGGAGCAATTTGCTTGTCTATATAGTGCTGATAATCCAGCGGGTGTTGTATGTAGGTAAGCGGCTCTGGGCCAGCTAGGGTCATCACATATTCTATCCAGCCACCGTGGCGGTACTGGCTGCTTTGATTATGCTCTTGGTAAAAAACTTCGGCCTTGCGGGCCGCCTGTATTTGCGGCGGAACATTTTTAACGTAGTCGTCGAGCTGGCGACGAATGCGCTTCTTATATACCAGTTGCCGATCCCGCTTACCCGCCTTTACCTCTTGCACTATGTTGAGCAGGTAGTCTTCATAGGCTTGGCCATGAAAAATTAAGCGGTACAGGTTGGTTTGAACTTCCTTGGCGAGGGCAGTCCAGTCGCTGCGCACCGCTTCTAGGCCCTTGAAAATTAATTGCTCGTCGCTGGTGATACCGGCGTAACGTTTCTTACTGCCCAGTTCGCTGCCACGAATGGTGGGCATGAGAAAATGCCGGTAATGGCGTTCGTACTCAATTTCCAAATCACACTCTAATTTAAATTCCTGTTGTAGGCGGTCCCGCCAGTAATGGTTAAGCCGGTCTTGTAAAGAGCGTCCCACCTTTTGTGCCTGGCTGAGGCTGTGATCTTTCTTAAGGTAAACAAATACCGAATCGGTATCCCCGTAGATGACTTCATAGCCCTGTCGTTCGATCCACGCGGCGCTGTCTTGGATGACCTGGTGGCCGCGTTCGGTGATGGCGCTGGCTAGGCGCGCATCAAAAAAGCGGCAACCCTTGCTGCCTAAAATTCCGTAAAAGCTGTTCATTATAATTTTAATGGCCTGCGACACCGCGGCGTCTTTATTTTCTTTAGCGGTTTCACGCTCCGCCCAGAGACGGGTAATCATGTCGGGCAAAAAATGTTTGTCACGATGAAAGCGAGCGCCATGAAAACCGTCGATGGTGTCTTCGGGTGCGCTTAGCAAGCCCTCAATTAAACCCATGGGATCAATCTTAAAGGTACGAATGATGCTGGGATAAAGGCTCTTAAAATCCAGCACCAGCACGTCTTTATAAATACCCGGCTGACTGTCCATGACCAAGCCCCCGGGTGCCTTAAAATCATCTAAGCCTTCACCCATGTTGGGCGCGATGTAACCGGCGCGGTGCAGCTTGGGTAGGTACAGGTATTCGAAGGCAGCCACCGAGCCGCCTATTCTATCTAGGGTATGGCCGGTGAGACGGCTGCGTTGAATTAGGTAATTTAAAATGTGCGTGTGGGCAAAAATATCCAGCACCAGCTGGCAGTCTTGCAGGTTGTATTTGGCCAACGCTATCTTGTCCTCTTGAAACATCTCGCCTATGGCCTGGCCGCGATCTGCTAGCTTATCAGCGTCTATTTTCTTGCCCCGCGCCAACAGTGCCTGGCCGACAAATTCCAGCGAGAAACTTTCAAACTGATAGCTGGCAGCCTTTAATGCATCTATGCCATCGACGACGACACGACCGTCAATGTCACAAAAAAAATTATTGTTTTGCCCGTCTCGCAGGCGCACCGGTTGTTGTCCTCGGCCCCACGCAAAGGGCACCCCCTGTTCACGGTAGACGCGCTCGAGCACACGAAAATCAAAGCCCAGCACATGCCAGCCAATCAACACGTCCGGGTCGTAAGCCTGTAGCCAGTCATTGGCGGCCAATAATAAATCCTTTAATTGCGGGAATAAGCTTAACCAGACTGGGCGGGGCAGGCTGGCATCCCCCAGCATAAACACCCGCTTCTCGCTGGCCCCGTTAAACTGTCCGACAAAGCCTATGCTATACAGTTGTTCGGGCTGGCTGGCGGTGGCCATGGAGGTTTCTATGTCCACCGACAATAATTTTAAGTTGGGTTGATAGTGAGCGGGTTTTATCTTGGGGTTGAGCAGCAGAGTTTGCTGGCTGTCGTCGCGCAGCGCCAGGGAGCCAAAGATGAAGCGCTCCATGGTGAAGCGCTCGCTGGGTTTTATGTCGGCCTCCCACAGGGTAATGTCCTGACTTTGGCAGTAATCCTTGAGTCGTCGCAGGGCCTTATAAGAGCGTGCATACACGGCCACCGCAGGGGTTTGATTAAAATGTTTGAGGGCCACCGGCGCGCTGCGCAACTCGGGCCAGCTGGGTAGGTACTGGGCTTGCTCACGAGGGCAGAAGGCCACTGCTTCCTGCTGCTCGAAACGCAGGCAACGGGCGCCCGTGTCGGTGCTTATCCAGTATTCGAGCACGAGCCTAGCCTGCACGTCACGCCAGTGTCGGCTGAGAATAAAACCCCGTAGGGGAAGACGGTTGATAGTGTTGACCTTTTACTCGTATGAGCTTAGCTAAAGATATACGTCCAGTTGCAAGGAGGCACGCTCATGTCCATGAGCCCACGTATATCCCAGGACCCTATGTACCAATTGCTGCGCGATGAAGATATCCCCCAGTTTAACAAGCTTAAAGCCCAGGGAAAAACCTGTGATTTAAGCGGCTGCGATTTTCGCGGCCTCGACCTGCGTGAGATGGACGTGCGCGGCCTAGATTTCAGCAACGCCTATTTTCGCGGAGCTGACCTCAGAAGCATCGACTTCCGAGGCGCTCGGCTGGCTGGGGCCAGCCTGGCCGATGCTAAGATCAGCGGCTGTTTTTTTCCCGATAACCTGCCCGCTCAGGAAATACTCATGTCTTTGCAACAGGGCACGCGTTTACGCCAACCCTTACCGGTTGTGGATTAAAAACATTAGACTATTAGAGTTGCTTCTAATACTTTAGCGTAATCGTAATACATCCATGTTTAAAATGGCAAAAAGACCTTAACAGAGCAGTGTGTGATTAATTATGTTTTTTGTAGGTAGAACACCTCAATCTATTGGCGGGCTGTTAGATCGCCTCCAGACCCTAAGTAGCCGCTTAATGGCAGGCTATAAGACCGAGTCCGAGCCTCGCATTTTTACTAACGATTCACAAATACTCGATTCGTTTAGCTGTGAACAGCTAGGGCGCATTCGTTCGGGCATGGTGACCGTTATGAGCAAGGGGGTGGCAGTGGCCTGTCTCGAAGCGGGTGACCTAGTGGGGGTGAACCGTGTGTTTGGTCTGCCACATAGCCAGCTAAAAGTAGATGAACCGGTGCAAATCGACCTCATGCAGCGCGATCACTTCATGCAGTTTGTGAGTAGCCACCCCGAGCGTCAACATAGGTGGAGCAATTATTTGCTGACCTTGTCGGCCCTCTATCAAGAGATGCTGGTACATTTTCATGTGCCGACGCAGGTCTCTACGCCCAAGGGCTTTCAACAAATTAGCGCCGGCGAGGTCATTATCCGCGAAGGAGACGTTGCCGATACTGTCTATCAACTTATGTCGGGTAATGCCGATGTGACGGTGAATAAGGTTACCGTGGGCGAGGTGCTAGAGGGTGAAATTTTTGGTGCCATGGCGGTGTTCACCCGCGAGGCGCGTAACGCCACCGTCATCGCGCGCGAAGACTGTCAGCTGTTGGCGATTCCCAAGCACCAGTTTATCGGCCTCATGCGCACCCAACCAGAAACCGCCATTACCTTGCTGGATAATATGTCGCGGCGCATCAAATCCCTTAACGAGCAGGTGCTCAGGCAGACCCTTTGTGTCGCCTGAAAATTAAATGAGAATTATTCTTGACTGTGTTAATGGGAATGATTATTATTCTTATCGTTGTCATGTGAACCGCAGCAAGTAGCTCACACGGCAACACTCTCTCTCATCAAGCTAATCACTTGTTTGGCCACCCTGGTTTACCAGCGTGGCCTTTTTTTATGGCGCTTATATGACGCGCCAACTATTCTGGCAATAATCCATTGATTTAAAAACAGTTTTAATGAATGCCTGTATCTGGCATGGTATCTCGGTGTCTGCTGTGTATACGTCATGATCATGACACCTTCTGCACAGAGAATACTCGGCCTACAGATGCATGACTGCTTCACCTGCCCATTAAAAATGATGCACTTTATGGTTGAATTTAAGTGACGCTGACAGGGGAGGGTTAAAACATAACTTGGCTCGGGCCAAGTATATTACTTAGGAATACCACTTAGGGATATCAGGTTGGCATTATGCATAAAATGATTAACATTTATGGCTCAAGCATTCAGAAAATAAAAAGTGTATTGCTATTGGCGGCCTTGTTGTCTGCCGGGCCTGCTTGGGCAAATGGGGACGAGCCTATTTCTCTCGTCTCTTTATCGCTAACAAAGCCGCTCGGTGAGTACGTTGTGTATGCGGCGGGTGGCATCTTGCATGATGCCATAGATGGTGAGCTGGCCTCTGTTGGGGTGTCGGGAAAACTAAACGATCACTGGCGCTGGAGAGCGGGCTATTTTGGTCTGTTCTCGGAACGGCCAACCGGTAAGATACACGATAACCGTGCGCGTACTGTGCTGACCTACAGGGATTCAATTAATGGCTGGCGGTTTTCGTTGCGGCCGTTAATTGAATACCGTGACAGTGAAGAGGTTAATGGTTTTCGCTTTCGACCAGAGGTGGCATTTTTTTATCCGCTTCTTATTAAAAAACAAAAAGTAACGCCCTTAATGAAGTTAGAGCCTTTCTATGATTTAAAAACAGAACAGGTTACCTCGACACTTTTTTCTGTGGGCG
>CAJXIK010000140.1 GCA_913054445.1 uncultured Bermanella sp. | reverse complement strand
GCGATGCCAAAGGCAAAAAATATCTTAAGAATGAAGTTCAAGATGTTGTTGATGTCGGGCAGAAAGTTCACGCCCTCTGGGCCGATGGCGGTGAAAAACCCAAACACTAAGGGCAGCACCACGAAGTAGGCGAAACACAAACCCGCATAGAACAATACGATGCTGCTTAATAGCAGGGGGATGGCAAAACTTTTTTCGTGTTGGTAGAGGCCAGGGGCGATAAATCCCCAGGCCTGATGCAGTAAGAAAGGGATGGTAATAAAAACGGCGGTGACCAGCGTGAGCTTAAATGGCACTAAAAAAGGCGAGGCCACGCCGGTCGCGATCATCGTGCTGCCGGCGGGCAGCAGGCGTTCGAGGGGCTGGGAAACCAGTAGGTAGAGTTCGTTCGAGAAACTGTATAAGCCTAAAAATACCAATAGGATAAACACCATGGCTTTCAGCAGGCGGTTGCGTAATTCAATAAGGTGACTGATGAGCGGCTGTTCTTGCTGCATCTGTTGCTGTTCTTGGGCTGTTTTTTTGGCCATGCTAGAGTGACTTATCTGGTTGGCGCTGGGGATTTTCCACAGGCGCGGGCGCGATTTCTGTTTGCAGGTGGCTATTCAGCACATCATGGTCACGCTGCTCGCTGGCGAGTGCCTCTGCTTGGCCGCTAGCGTCGGCTAAATTTTTATCCGCGCGGGCGTCGTCGTCATTTAGGAAGGTGGCCATAGGGTTCTTGAGCTTCTCGCGAATCTCCTGATTGCGCACCTCTTGTTCGATCTCTTGTTGAATGCCGGTCATAGTACGGCGCATGCGGCCCACCAGTAAACCCACGGTGCGCGCCGCCTTGGGCAGACGCTCCGGCCCTAAAATAATGAGCGCCATGATGGCCACCAACATGAGTTCGGAAAAACCAATATCGAACATATCCTGCCTATTACAACGTGGCACCTGCTAACCCAGTGACGGCTCGCATAACCGGGTGAGTGGGTGCAAAGAGATTAAAAAGCCATTAAGACTTGTTCTTGTCTTCTTTTTTTACCGATTCAGAAAACTGTGCATCTTGTTTCTGCTCGCTAATTTTGCCCGTCTCTTTTTCCTGCTCCTTTTCTTCCTCGGTGTTCATGGCTTTCTTGAAGCCCTTAACGGCCCCGCCCAGATCGCCGCCCAGAGTGCGTAATTTCTTGGTGCCGAAAATTAAAATCACCACCACCAAAAGAATTAACAGCTGCCAAACACTGATGCCACCAAACATGATTTTCTCCTACAAATTTATGGATATGCGGTTATTGAAAACCGGGTAATTTATCGCCCGCTAAAATATGCCAGTGCATATGGAACACTTCCTGCCCCCCTTGCGCACCGTTGTTGCTGATTAAACGGTAGCCCACTAGGTTTTCCTGCTCGGCGATGCGCTGCACGCTTTGTAATACTTGCTGCACCAGCGGCCATTGATGTGCCTGCACGTCATACAGGTTCACAATATGCTGCTTGGGTATCACCAATATATGGGTGTCGGCCTTGGGGTGAGCATCGTAAAAGGCTAACACCGAATCGTCTTCGTAGACCTTCTTGCTGGGGATGTCACCGTCAACAATTTTGCAAAAAATACAGTCCGACATGGGTAAGGTCCTTTTAAAAATAGTTACTTAGTGCGGTTGGCCTTTTCTTCGAGGCCAGATAAGTTGAAGCGTGATTTTAGTTCTTCCAACACGCTCTGGGGGCTTTCGCCTAGCTCGGCTAACATCACCATAGTATGAAACCAAAGATCGGCGGTCTCATAGATGACATCTTGGTTGTCACCCGAAGTCTTCGCATCTTTTGCCGCGATGATGGTTTCGGTGGCTTCTTCGCCCACTTTTTCTAAAATCTTGTTGAGGCCGCTTTTATACAAACTGGCCACATAGGAGCTTTCGGCCGGAGCGTCTTTACGCTCCTCTAAAATCTGGCCTAATTGTGAGATTACATCGTTCATATTGTCCCCTTTCGATCTGTAGATCATACCGTATCTCGTTAAGTAGCAACATAGACTAATGGCAGAGTCATATGCCAGGCTAATCAAAAGTGGATTGCTACAGAAGCTTTAATTTACCCGTCAGCGCCATTCCAAGCTCAAGTCTCGCCAACTGCTAAGGCCTTAATTAGAGTGAGGTAGCGACGATATAGTCGGGCTAGCCTCTAATCATCAACCAAGCCAAGCCTAGGCCAATGAGGCTCAGGCTGAGGTTGCCGGGCCACAGGTACGGCGTGTGCAGCCCCACGAGGCCGATGGCAGCGACGATCACACCCATGGCGCGATGCTTCTGCTTGACCGCTTGCGCCGCTAATTGCAGCTGAATATTGTCCAGTTGTTGTTCCAACTTGTGTTGAGATGGCGGGCGCTGATTGAGGCTCACCAGTGCGCTACGCACTAACTCGGGCATGTGTGGCGCGTGGTTAATCCAAGCTGGAGCCTGTCGCTTAAGCTCCTTGATGAAGGCCTTGGGCCCCATGCGTTGCTTCATCCAGCGTTCTAAATAGGGCTTGGCGGTGTTCCATAGGTCTAGCTCGGGGTAAATCTGGCGGCCGAGACCCTCGATGTTTAACAGGGTCTTCTGCAACAACACTAACTGCGGCTGCACCTCCATGTTGAAGCGTCTGGCGGTTTGAAAGAGGCGCAGCAGCAGCTGGCCAAAGCTAATCTCGCTTAATGGCTTCTCGAAGATGGGCTCGCACACGCTGCGGATGGCCGCCTCGAACTCGTTGATCTTAGTGCCTTCTCCCACCCAGCCGCTCTCCACATGCAGGCGGGCTACCTCGTGGTAATCCTGATTGAAGAAGGCCAGCAGGTTGCGGGCGAGGTAGTCCTGATCACTCTCGTCGAGGGTGCCGATGATGCCGCAGTCGATGGCGATGTACTGCGGGGATTGCGGTGTGTCGTAGGAGACAAAGACATTGCCCGGGTGCATGTCGGCATGGAAGAAGCTGTCGCGGAAGACCTGAGTGAAGAAGATCTCCACGCCGCGCTCGGCCAGCAGCAGCATGTTGGTGCCGCGCGCCGTTAGCTCGTCTATGTTGGCCACCGGTGTGCCGTAGATGCGCTCCATCACCATGACGTTGGCACGGCAGTAGTCCCAGTGTACCTCGGGCACATAGAGCAGTTCGCTGTCTTTGAAGTTGCGTTTTAACTGGCTGGTGTTGGCGGCCTCGGACATTAGGTCTAGCTCGCCTAAGATCGTGTGCTCATAGTCGCGGATGACCTCTACTGGGCGCAGGCGCTTGCCATCACGGGAGTAGCGCTCGACTAAGCGGGCGGCCAGCGCCATGAGCTTAATGTCTTTGCGGATGGTTTTCTGTAGGTCGGGGCGAATCACCTTCACCACCACCTCTTCTCCTGAATGCAGGGTGGCGGCGTGAACCTGGGCGATGGAAGCCGAGGCGAGGGGGGTGTCGGTAAAGGATTTAAAGACCTTGCTGACCCGCTCGCCGAGGGCTTCCTCGATGAGCTTAATGGCGGCATCGTGACCGAAGGGCGGCACCTTATCTTGGAGCTTGGCGAGTTCGTCGGCTAATTCGTCGTCGAGGATGTCGCGCCGGGTGGACAGCAGCTGACCAAATTTAATATAGATGGGGCCGAGGGCGATGAGTGCCAGTCGCAGGCGCTTGCCCTTGGCTACGCGCTTGGGGATGGGGTTGAGCCGCCACGGAGCCAGCCAGAAGGCCAAGCGTAAATACCAGGGCAGCAGGGCCACGGGCACGAAGACATCCAGCCGATATTTACTGAATACATAGAAGAGGGTGAGTAGGCGTCTTATTTGAATCATTGGCTATTCTTATGGCTGCCTCAGGCGGGCGTTTAATTGAGCGATCCGGGCCTCGAGGCGTTCGGCATCCAGCTTGAGTGTGTGTATGGCAGAAAATCGCGATTCGCCTTCTAGCCGATGGGGGGCCAGTTGCCATTCGTCGCGCACATATTCCAGCGTGTCGTCTTTAAATTTTTGCTGGGTACTCTTAAACCAGCCCGCGAGGCCGCGCAGCTGGTCGCCCACCACATGGGCCACGACGGGCCCGCTGAACTCGGCGAGCATGGCCTCCCAGTCTATTTTTAGATGGCTGCTGGCGTCGGCTAGGCCCATGGCCAGCTGGCTGGAGCCCTGAATTTGAATGTCGCTCTGCATGAGGGCGGCGTGCTTGTCGTCATGGCTGGCCAAGTTTATGAAGGCGCTGAGGTCACCGCTGAGGGTGGCATCGGCGGGCTGTTCGCTGTGGCTATGCAGCTCGAGGGTTTCACCAAATTGCACATAGATGCTGAGCGCGAGGTTACTGATGTGGATGGCCAGCACTTTGGGGGCCAGCGCCGCGAGCTTGTGCTGCACCGCCGGGTCATACCTGAGGGCCTTATTGATGGCCAGCTCGGCGCTCACTAGCCCAGCTTGCACTAGGGTGCCATCTACATGCTTGCTGGCCATTAGGGTTTGATGCCCTTGTGCAGGGCGACGATGCCGCCGGTTAGGTTGTGATATTCACAGTTGGCGAAGCCCGCGTCTTTAAACATGCCCTTGAGGGTTTCTTGGTCTGGGTGCATGCGGATGGACTCGGCTAGGTAGCGGTAGCTTTCGGCATCGTTGGCGATGACCTTGCCCATTAATGGTAGCGCGCCGAAGCTGTAGAGGTCGTAGGCTTTCTTCAGTAATGGGTTCTTAGTGTGGGAGAACTCCAATACCAGCAGGCGGCCACCGGGCTTGAGTACGCGCTGAAATTCGCGCAGGGCCATGTCTTTGTCGGTGACGTTGCGCAGGCCAAAGGCCATGGTGATGACATCGAAGCTGTTGTCGGCGAAGGGCAGATACTGGGCGTTGCACTGGACAAATTCGATGTTGCCGCTGTAACCCTTGTCGAGCAAGCGATCACGGCCCACCTTTAACATGGAATCGTTAATGTCGGCTAACACGACCTTGCCCTCAGGCCCCACTAGGTCGGAGAACTTCATGGTGAGATCGCCGGTGCCGCCGGCGATGTCGAGCACATGGTTACCACGGCGCACCCCGGTAAACTCCATGGTGAAGCGCTTCCATAATCTGTGTACGCCAAATGACATGAGGTCGTTCATGATGTCGTACTTGGCGGCCACGTTGTGGAAAACCTCGGCCACCTTGCCCTGCTTTTCATCTGCGCGGACGGTTTTGTAACCAAAGTGGGTGGTTTTTTCGTCTGACATGATAACGCCTGATTTGAAGATGCAATAAAAATTGCCTGCATTTTAGCCTTGTGTGGGCAAGATGTCTTGACTTAAAAGGCGATAACAAAGGTAAAAACGCTTGTGGGTGTAAGAGGGCAGCCCCTGCCCGAAAAGCTCGGCCACGGGGTGGCCTCCTACCCATCACGTTGCAAATAGTATGTACCTGTAAGAGGGCAGCCCCTGCCCGAAAAGCTCGGCCACGGGGTGGCCTCCTACCCTTCCCATTGCAAATTACACGTACCGTAAGAGGGCAGCCCCTGCCCGAAAAGCTCGGCCACGGGGTGGCCTCCTACCCTT
>CAJXIK010000139.1 GCA_913054445.1 uncultured Bermanella sp. | reverse complement strand
GTTTGTCGGCTTGCTTGGCCATTACTTACTCTAAGGTGGGTGGTTATCGTTTCCGGTTTGTCGGCTTGCTTGGCCATTACTTACTCTAAGGTGGGTGGTTATCGTTTCCGGTTTGTCGGCTTGCTGGCCTGCCAAGCACCACGTACTGAAGACAAGTTCGAGCCTATGTCACACAATTGTCATGTTAAAACGGTGTAATACCCTACGGACTAAAATCACGGGTTGATGAACGGCATGAAACAGCAAGGAAAGAAAATATTAATCGTGGACGACGAACCGTCGATTCGCGACATGATCGCCGTGGCCCTAGAGATGGCAGGCTTTGAATGCCTAGAGGCCGCGGACGCTAAAGAAGCCTACGCCCTAGTGGTGGATGAACGGCCGCAGATGATATTGCTCGACTGGATGCTGCCCGGCACCACCGGCATCGAGCTGGCACGACGCTTGAAACGCGATGACCTATGCCGAGATGTCCCCATCATCATGCTCACCGCTAAGTCTGAGGAAGACAACAAAATTTTAGGCTTAGAAGCGGGTGCCGATGACTACATCACTAAGCCGTTCTCCCCGCGGGAACTGGTGGCGCGCCTGAAAGCGGTGCTGCGCCGCACCACGCCCGCAGGCATCGAAGAGCCCATAGAGGTGAACGGCCTCACCCTCGACCCCATTCGCCATCGTGTTAGCACCGGTGATATTCATCTCGACATTGGCCCCACCGAATTTCGCCTCTTGCAGTTTTTCATGACCCATCAGGAGCGGGCCTACAGTCGCGCACAATTACTGGACCAAGTATGGGGTGGTAATGTGTACGTAGAGGAGCGCACGGTGGATGTGCATATTCGGCGTCTGCGCAAGACCCTGGGCAGCAATTTTGATTACCTGATTCAGACCGTGCGTGGTACTGGCTATCGATTTTCACAAAAGGCCAGCTAAGTGCGGGTGCAGCATGCGCCTTAACCATATGAGAGATTTGTGTGAATAATAAGGGTTGGCCCACGGCCTTGCGTCACCTTACATTGTCCCTATTGCTGGCCTGGTTCTTGGGCTGGCTGTGCGGCCTGCCCCTGCTGGCCATCTGCCTCACCTTGGCGGGCTTTCTTGCGTGGCACGGCTGGCAACTGCACCGCATGCAAACCTGGCTATTAAATCAAAATATCGTGGAACCCCCAGAAGGCCGTGGTATTTGGGGCTCAGTATTTGATGACATCTACCACTTGCAGCGCCACCAGCAAAGAACCCAAAAGCGCTTAAAAGGCGTGATTCAGCGCATCGAAGATGGCACCGCTGCCCTCAAAGACGGGGTGCTGATGCTCAACAATCAGGGCAATTTAGAATGGTGGAATCATGCCGCCAGCCAGCTGCTGGGCCTCAAAGAAAGCCAAGACATCGGCCAGCCCATTACCAACCTAGTGCGCGCCCCCGAATTTAAGGCCTACTTTGATGCCAGCGAATATGTCACCCCCCTCGAGATGCCTTCTCCGGCCAATGCTGAGGTGCAGCTGCAATTTCAGATTACCCTGTTTAGCCAGCAAGACCGCTTAATCGTCTGCCGCGACGTGAGCCACATCAAACAGCTGGAAGCCATGCGCCAAGATTTTGTGGCCAACGCCAGCCATGAATTAAGCACCCCGCTGACGGTGATTTCCGGCTACCTAGAAACCTTCCTCGATCATCAGGACACTCTGCCCCAGCGTTGGCGTAAAGCCCTTAAACAGATGCATCAGCAAAGCCAGCGCATGGAAAGCCTGATCGAAGACCTGCTCATGCTCAGCCGCCTAGAAACCAGCCAGCTGAAGGATCACGGCCCAGTCCATGTGCCTGCCTTGCTCAACGAGTTGCAGCTAGACGCCATAACCTTGAGCGGTGAGAAACGACAGCACATCGAGGTCGATGCGCAGTGGGTAGACATGACAGGCATCGGCGGCGAACTGAGTAGCGCCTTTGGTAACCTAATTTTTAATGCGGTGAAATACACTCAAGCGCAGGGTAGCATCCAAATTCGCTGGTGGCAGGACGATGCGGGGCTGCACCTCAGCGTCACCGATAATGGCCTCGGCATAGACAGCCCCCACCTGCCAAGACTCACTGAGCGCTTCTACCGCGCCGATGCCAGCCGCCACGCCCAAACCGGTGGTACTGGGCTGGGCCTAGCCATCGTTAAGCATGTGTTGCTGCGCCACGATGGGCACCTGCAAATAGAGAGCTGGCTCGGCAAGGGCAGCTGCTTTACCTGCCACTTTCCCTTATCGCGACTGGCCATAAATCTTAAGCGCCGCGCTTAGGGCTATCGGGTTTGTTGCTGTCGGGTTTGTTGCTATCGGGTTTGTTGCTATCGGGTTTGCTGCTGTCGGATTTGTTGCTGTCGGGTTTGCTGCTATCGGATTTGTTGCTATCGGATTTGTTGCTGTCGGATTTGTTGCTGTCGGATTTGTTGCTGCCGGGTTTGTTGCTATCGGGTTTGTTGCTATCGGGCAGGGGCTGCCCTCGTACGAGGCCACCCCGTGGCCGAAATCCCCTAGGCCTCTAACGAACCTTAGCCACAAAGCGTGACAGGGCTTCGAGCTTCTCTGGGTCTTGATCTTCGTAGCGCACCAGCAGGTTAAACAATTCGCCGTCGATGCGTTTATCTGGCGATGTCACCGCGCACACGAAGCAGTTTACCCGTGCCACTATGTCGTCGGCCTTGCTCACTATGTCTACCACCACCTGATCGAATAGGCCCGGCACCCCTTCTTCACGTTTCACCACCAGCAAAATCTCATTGAGGTTAATGTCCTTCACGATACAGCGCAGCTCTTGCCCCTGAGCCGTGCGCACATGGGCTAAGGCAAGGCTTTTCTTAAGGGGTTTTGCCTTGCGGGGTGCCTCATTTCCGGCCAGTAGCTGGCCACTGGGAGAGCCACCCGATAGTAGGTTGGCACTGCCGCCAGCGGCCTTGGATTTGGGTTTGGCGACGGGGGCCGAGGCGGCGGTCAAGAGGCTGGAGCCATTATCGTGCTGTTGAGCCTGACGTGCGGTTTGGGTGGGGCTGAACTTGTAAAATTTGAAAATAAGCCGAGCCAGCTTAGTGCCCAGCTGTTCGTTGCTAAAGGGCTTGCCGATGTAGTCACTCACCCCTGCTTCCACTGCCTTAATAATATGGCTCTTTTCGCTGCGGCTGGTGATCATGAGGAAGGGGGTTTTAAGATAGCGCTCATCGCTGCGCATCCATGCCAGCAGTTCGAGACCGCTCATGTTGGGCATTTCCCAGTCGCACAGAATCACATGATAGGTGCCTTTCTTCATCATGGACTGGGCCTTGAGGCCGTCCATGGCTTCTTCCACTTTGAAATCAGGGTACTGTGCTTTTACGGCTTTCTTGACCAGATCGCGGATAAAATTTGCATCATCCACCACCAGAATATTCAGCGCCTGCATGGCCACTCCAACGAATTCTTCCTTAATAGTGAGCGTAGCACAACAATTTACAGCGGCCCTATCCCGCCAAGGAATGGCGGCTAATTATCGCAGCTTTTAAGTGTGCGCCTTAACCTTGCGGCATTGTAAGATATCTCGTACAAGCCCTGTGAGAAATACTGGAAACTGCTCGCAGGCATTAGCCCTATGGAGCCAAGCGTCAAGCTGAAGGCCGCATTAAGCCTAGCCCCTTGCTATGTTAACCGCCCCCTGTACACAGTTTGTACACACTATACGCCTGATAATATTTTTAACCTTGTTACATTAGATGGCGTTCAGGACGAACTTACAGGGAATCACCAATCAGGATGATTGGTAACAAAAGGACTCACTAACTAGGACGGTTGGTATGCACGGAAGATCGATCAGGATGATCGAAAAACATGGATTGTTATAAAGGACTGCTAGACGGCTATTGGAAGGTAGACCTAGGGTGTTTGGGCAGATCATAACTAGGATGTTATTTTCTGTCACTTTAGACTCCGCCACTTTTTGGCAGCCTCCCCGTTTACCGCTATTTTACCCCGCTATTGCAACGACCAAATTTTGTTTAGCCACATGGCCAAACGCCAACCCCCTTGCTGAATTCTGCGCCTAACAATCTCATCGGCCAGCGACAAATACTCACCACTAACGACTCCGTTTTCTTTCACCCTATAGACAGAATGCACGGTAATTTGATGGCTTTCCTGCGCCCAGACTGCGGGCGTGGCCAGCTCGAACTTAGGCGTATGCCGCATGAGCCGATGGCTCTCACGCCAATCTAGGTTTAAACGTTTAACCAGATGATGATCCCACAGCTTGTGTAACGACAGCGGCTTACCTTGATACCTAACCTGATATAGATTGCCGCCACGGTCTGCACGCAGGCCTGCATGTAAGGGCTGATGAATGTCAGCCAATAGATGAATCACCATGCGCAATGCCAGCTTCTTGTTTTGCGCTTGCCGGGAGGCGAGCCGCTGGCTGAAGGTTTCGATGGCCTGCACCACACATTGGTCTTTACGACAGTCACGCCGCCGCTCATAAAGCCGTGCGTCTTTAGGCATGTTCACATAGTGCATGGGTTTCAGGTAATTGAAGTGGCGATTGCCCTTAATGTGGTCGGCCCACACACTGGCGTTCACAAACGACTTCTTACCCGCACCTAAGATGCGCTGTACGTTTTGTTTCGCGCTGGGCGTGAGTCGCTGCCAGGCGATGGCGGCCACCATTTTGTGGCCGAGGTCACCGAAGCCATGGGCGGGCGCGAGGGTTACCAGCGTGAGAAAAAATGTGAGTGATATTTTTATCATAATAAGAGGGTGAGTGGTTTAATTTTGTAATTCAATAATTTGTCGCCCTGCCTCGATCATAACAATAAGCCCCTAACGCATTATTATATAGGGTTTTTATGGCTGATTGCCTTGCTTACAAACAGTAATGGATAACCGAAAGCTATATTTGAATTTTTGCTAATAGCGCATGGGTCTATGGCTGAGGGTATTTTTAGAGGGGCCTGTGCCAGACTCCACACTATGCCTTTAGTCATTAACGAACAGCGGAGCGACCCATGCAATCAGTCTCTCGCCTCGGCGCCTTGCTCATCAAAAAGAACATCATTAGCCTGCACCAGTTGGATGCCGCCCTGCAACACCAACTTAGGCACCCGGCGATGCAGCTGGGCCAAGTACTCATCGAACTGGGCACTGCCACCGAAAAACAAATTACTAAGGCCCTGCACAAGCAAAGCCGCTTGCGTTTAGTAGCCGCCGCCGTTGCCTTTATGGTTGCCCCCCTCCAGCTTTGCCACGCCAGCCACGAGATCGAAAGCCTACCTGAGTACAGCTACACTCAGGTGGCCGATCAGCAATACAGCCATGACCGAATGGCCGACTTTACGGTGGATATAAACAGTGCCAACCTAGATATGCTGAAAGTCACCACCAGCGCCGCCTGGTACTTATACAGCGGCGGCCTGGCCAATAACGAGCTTAATGATATGCCGCTGAAGGTGAGCCTGTCCGCGACCGACAAGGAGGGTTATACGCTGGGCCTGAGCATTAGTTTTTAATGCCCGACTGCCATTCATAAGGCA
>CAJXIK010000138.1 GCA_913054445.1 uncultured Bermanella sp. | reverse complement strand
ATTCTGCATATACTAAGCGCCGTTTTTTTTAGTGAGTCTCAACATGGCCAATGCCTTTGCTCGTCGTTTTATGCTGGTGGTGGATCAGTTAGCCAAGGGTAATAAAAAACAGTTTGCGCAATTAACCAACAAGTCAGCATCCCATGTCTATAAAATTTGTCGCGGTGCCAGTCGCCCCTCCATGGCGTATTTACAATACCTGTATGATGAATTCAGAGTGGACCTCAACTGGTTGTTAACGGGCGAACAAAATGAAAATAGCCAGCCCATGGGAAGCAAGCCGGATCAAGAATTAGTATTTGCGCCCATGTTTGATGTGCAGGCCAGTGCGGGTCTGGGCAGCGATGTTTCGCTGGAAAATATTGACGATTATTTCGCCTTTAATAAACGTTGGTTGTCGAGCCAGTTAAATGTCTGCGGTGATAAACTGGCCTTTGTCAGTATTGATGGCGATAGCATGTTGCCGAGCCTTAACCCTGGCGACAATGTGCTGGTGGATTTATCCCACACTCAGCTCGTGCATGAAGGCATTTATCTGTTGCACAGCGAGCAAGGGCTGATGGCCAAGCGCCTTAAACAGCTGGCACAAGGCCGCATCGAGGTCATTAGCGATAACCCAGAATATCAAAGCTGGTTCATCGATGACGCCAATAGCGAATCGCCACGCATCGTGGGTAAGGTGGTGTGGTGTGCACGGCAGGTATAGTGGCTCACAAAAATAGGCTGCTGGCGACTTCTACCGATTGACTGTGATGTGTAGCCCCCTAGGGTTAGGCGCTAGATATGAAAAGGAATGTTATATGAAAAATAAAGTGGAAAACTTGTCGCGTAACTTTATTAACCTCGGGTGGAATAAAGGGCAATTTAACCTCTTGCGGCAATATTGCTCGGCTAATTTTCATTATCACACCACCTTCAATCAGCAAGTGCTCGATTTTTCTGGTTATGTGGCGTTTGTGAAAACTTTTCGCAGCTGCATGCCAGACTTAGAGATAAGCATCGAAGAGGTGATGGTGAAGGGTGATAATGCCATGGTTCAAAGCATCTTATTTGGCACCATAGAGAAGCCTTTCTTTGGCTTGCCGGCGAGCAATAAATTAATCACCAGCAGTGTCATTAGCACCCTAAATGTCGTTTCTGGAAAAATTGCCAGCCTAGATTCCATGATCGATATTGCGGGTATTCAGCGGCAAGTTAGTAGTCCCATCGCGGTGGATTTTCCTTTAAATATAAATTAAGCCAGCCCGCGTTCGGCACAGGGAACGCTCAACGCTTTGTTTTTCTAAAATGGTTTGGGGTAAGCCCCTGCCAACGTTTAAAAGCGTGAAAAAAATTAGCGGTATCCGCATAACCCAACCGGCAAGCGATGTCTTCTAGACTAAGATTGGTGCCCTGAATTAACTCAAGTGCTAGGGTTTCCCGCACACTATTAATTAAGGTGCGAAACGATGTTCCTTCATTACTGAGCATGCGTCGCAGAGTCCGCAAGGAGACACACATCTGTGCGGCGACACTTTCCATATCGACCTGCCGATCAAGGTTGGCAATGATTAACTCCCTAACCTTTAATGCCGTGCTACTGTCCTTAAGCCGGTTTTGTAACAGCTGCTGACACTGTGCGATGAGTATCTTACGGCTGGCCTCATTGGCCCCAGGCAAGGGCGTGTCTAGTAAGCCGCGCTTAAAGGTCACAACATTTTTATCCTGCTTGAACTTGGGCAATAGCCCCAGCACCTGTTCATAGAATGAATCGGGCAATGCCTTATCCCAGCGAAAATGCACGTCATCTATGGGCATGATTGGGCTGAACAATTCGCGGTGAATATTGATGGCGGCCGACAGATCCCGTTCCACCACAAAACGCTGGCTAGCGTCTGGCAAGTGGCGGGCCTCCACCTGTAAGTATGCTAGGTTGCCCTCCTCGTGCAGGGTGATACTGCAAAAGGAGAAGGTGAGTTCCAAATAATTTAATCCCACTTCGAGGGCGCTGCGCAGGTTGGCGCTGGTGGCGAGCGCAAACCCCCATATACCATAGGTGGTGAGGTGGTAGTGGGGCCCAGCTGTCAATGCTAGGCGCTGCGACGAGTCGAGCTTTGCCAGGTTTTTAATTAACGCCAGTTCCTGACGCGCCTGTATGGTGGCATTAGCGTCGCTTAACAGCTCGCGACTCATGCCAGTGGCAGCGAGGCACTGTTGTGCCGTGAAACCCTGCTGTAGGGCTAGGTTCAACATGAGCAGCGCGCTGCTGGTGGAGCGTGTTTCAGTCATGGCCTTTCATCATCTAGGTATCGCGATCACTATTATTTTTTAGCCTAGGGTAGGTCACTTGGCCGAAAATCACAATAAAGTTGTCCTCACTTACCCTATACCCAAAATAGTAAACCATTAACAATGAGCCTAAAGAATAAGACAAATAGAGTGACGCAGATGAAGCCAGAAAATAAAAAAAATAGCACGGCCATAGAGAAGGACATTGTCATCATCGGCACCGGTTTTGGTGGTCTCGGCATGGCCATCAAACTAAAGGACGCCGGTAATGATGATTTTGTGATCCTCGAAAAAGGTGCCAGTTCGGGTGGCTGCTGGCGCGAGAATCGTTACCCGGGGGCGGCCTGTGATGTGCCTTCGCTGCTGTATTCATTTTCATTCGAGCCCAAGACCAACTGGTCGCGAAGCTATGCCGGGCAAGAAGAGATAGAGAGTTATCTGCACCACTGTGAAAAAAAATACGGGCTAACAGAGCACATTCAATTCGATACCGAGGTGGCCAGCGCCCAGTTTAATGAACAGCAGGGCCGTTGGTTGTTAACCACCGTCGCGGGCAAGCAAATTAGCGCGCGTATATTTATCTCGGCCTGTGGGCAGTTAAGCCAGCCCGCCATGCCCAACATAGACGGCATGGAAAATTTTGCGGGTAAGGTCATGCACTCTGCTCGCTGGGACCAAGACTACGACCTGACCCATAAAAATGTCGCGGTGATCGGCACCGGTGCCAGTGCCATACAGTTTGTGCCCGAGGTGGCCAAACTCGCGTCGAAGGTGCATGTCTTACAGCGCAGTGCCGCTTACGTTTTTCCCAAGCCCGACCGAGCCTATAGCAAGCTAGAACACGCCCTGTTTAAATACGTGCCGTTCTTACAAAAAGCCTGGCGTCTGGGTATTTATGTCGATCATGAGGTGCGCGTGCTGGGTTTTACCAGCTTGCAATTTATGATGAATCGGGCCAAGAAACAATGTGCCAATTATCTTAACAAGATAATAAAAGACCCCGAGTTGCGTGAGAAATTAACCCCCAATTACAGCATGGGCTGTAAGCGCATCTTGTTCTCAAATGATTACTTACCAACCTTTAATCAACAGCATGTTTCTTTAGAGACCACCGCCATAGATCACATTCAGGCAGACGGCATCGTATTAAAAGATGGTCGTACCCTGAAGGTAGATACCATTATTTACGGCACCGGTTTTAAAGCCACGGAATTTTTAACCCCCATTAAAGTCACCGGCCTAGAGGGCAAAGTGCTTAATGAAGAGTGGCATAAGGGAGCCGAGGCGTACCTGGGCATCACCGTGAAAGACTTTCCTAACTTTTATATGTTGTATGGGCCCAATACTAACCTAGGCCATAACTCCATTGTTTATATGCTGGAAAGCCAGATTCAGTACACCCTAAAAGCGGTGGCTGCCTTGCAAGCATCGAATACTAAGTATTTGAATATTCGTGAGGGCAAGCAAGCGCTCTTCAACGATAAGTTACAGAGCAAATTAAAAGACACAGTGTGGCAAAAAGGTTGCGAAAGCTGGTACAAGAATGACGCGGGAAAAAATACCGTTAACTGGCCCGACTTTACCTTTAAGTATCGCCACAAGACCCGCTCCATTAACCTTAAAGATTACCACGTGGTGAAACAAGCATAAGGAGTGTGACCGTGACCGATAAAATAAAAATAAAAATAGTGAAGGGCTTTTTGCGTAGCCTTGTTAAGCCCATGTTTGGCCCACCGCTTTCGTATCCCTTGCAGCGTAGCTGGCTTAATGCCATGACGGCGCTTAACTTTGCTCCCAAACAGACACAGCGTGCAGCGCTTAATGTAGCAGGCGTACCGGTACAGCGGGTCAGCAACACCGCAGATGCTGGTGCGGCCACAGATAATATTATTTTGTATCTGCACGGCGGTGCCTACTGTGCGGGTACGGCCAAGAGCCATGCCGGTTTAACCGCGCACCTAGCAAAAAAGTGTCAGGCGCAAGTATTTGTTCCAGAGTACCGCTTGGCCCCCGAGCACCCATTTCCAGCGGCCATAGACGATTGCCTAAGCTGTTATGAGTGGTTGCTCGCGCAGGGCCATAAGCCTGCAAACATTATCCTTGCCGGTGACAGCGCCGGGGGCGGGCTGGTCATGGCCACCGCCTTGCGTTTGAAGGAGAAGAACTTAGCGCAACCTGCGGGCCTAGTGTTGATTTCACCTTGGGTGGATCTCACCCTCGCAAACCGTCAGCAAGTATCGGACAAAATAGATCCGCTATTACGTTGGAGTACCCTAGAGGCCGCGACCCAGTGTTATTTAAATGGCATCGACCGCAAAGATCCTTTGGCCTCGGCCATCTTTGCCGACTTATCGGGCCTAGCCCCCATGTTGATTCAGGTGGGCAGCGAAGAAATTTTATTGGGTGACGCGCAAAGGCTCTACGATCAGGCCAAGAAATATCAGGTGGATGTGAGCTTTAACCTTTATCAACAGGGCTGGCATGTCTTTCATTTGCAGGCCGGGCTGATCAATATGGCCGACCAAGCCATAGATGAAATTTCACAATTCATGGATGGGGTGACCGCCGCCAGTGCGAGCCACCCGCAGGAGGCGTGCTCATGAAGTCTATCGTCATTACCGGGGCTGCCTCGGGCATAGGTTTAGCCGTTGCACAGATGATGTTGGAAGATGGCTGGTTGGTGGGCATGTTCGATGTAAATGAAGCGCCCTTACTGGCATTGCAACAGAAGTGGGGTGCCGAGCGTTGCAGCGTGCATGTGGTGAGCGTCACCGATGAGACGCCACTGGCAGACGCTTTCGCTTCTTTTCATGATAAAGCCGGTCGCCTCGATGTGTTGTTTAATTGCGCGGGTCTGTTGGAGTTTGGTCACTTCGAAGAGGTTCCCCTGAGTCGTCACCAGCAAATATTGGCGGTGAACAGTCAGGGCTTGATGCACTGTTGTCATCTAGCATTTCCCTATTTACAGCAGCAAGCGGGTGCCCGTGTGATTAACATGTCGTCTGCCTCTTCTATGTATGGCGTGCCTGGCTTGGGGGTATATGCCGCGAGCAAGGCTTGGGTGAAGTCCTTTACCGAGGCCTTAAACATAGAGTGGGCGCGCCACGACATACATGTGCTGGATGTGGAGCCACCCTTCGTGGATACCAACATGGTGGCGGGGCAGCAGGCCCATGTGATGGGTAAGATGGGGGTGAATTTGAGTGCGCTGGATGTTGCAAAAAAGGTGAGGAAGTCCCTCGCCAGTAATCACACTCATGTGCGGGTGTCACTCAGCTATAAGATACAATACTTTTTTCATTCACTATCGATAACGCCGATTCGCAAGCAGGTTATGAAGTACCTGACGGGTTACTAGGGGGCTGCCCTGCTTTACC
>CAJXIK010000137.1 GCA_913054445.1 uncultured Bermanella sp. | reverse complement strand
CTCTATCTAAAGCGGTTGCGGTTGCGAGCCTACTGTCTGCGGGCATCATGTCTGCTCAGGTGGCAAACGCCGACGTTTCTTATAATGCTGCCGTGGTTTCTGACTACGTGTGGCGTGGCACCTCTCAAACAGATAATGGTATTGCTATTCAGGGTGGCGCCGATATCTCTGACGAGTCTGGCTTATCTGCTGGTATTTGGGGTTCAAACGTAGATACCGGTACTGACGATATTGAATACGATCTGTATGCTGCCTACGGTTTTGCAGCTTCTGATTTAGATCTAAGTGTTGGCTTCATCTCTTATAATTATGATGGCGATACAGATAGCGCTACTGAAGTAAATTTCAGTGCTGCCAAGGATGCACTCTCGGCAATGATTTCAATCGCTGTTGATGCTGACACGGATGCCGGTTACACCTACTTAGAAGGTGGCTATGATATGCCACTGCCAGAGGATCTAGGCTTAAACCTACACGCGGGTTACGTCATTCCAGAAGCATCTGGCGCTGACAATGTTCTGGATCTCGCGGCTACCGTTGGTAAGAGCCTAGAAGTGGTTGATGTTGCTGCCACCATTACTTATATCGACTCAGACGCTGCTGAAGACGACGTATTGTTCTTCTTAACAGCATCAAAAGAATTCTAATTAAGATTTAATTAGTTTTGTAAATTGGCTGGGCTTTGCCTAGTCAATTACCCCAATTATAGAAGGAGTTGGACATGAAATTGGTTACGGCCATTATCAAACCATTCAAACTAGACGACGTGCGTGAAGCGCTGTCTGAAATTGGCGTACAAGGCATCACCGTGACAGAGGTGAAAGGCTTCGGTCGCCAGAAAGGCCATACCGAACTGTACCGAGGTGCAGAGTACGTGGTGGATTTTCTACCCAAAGTGAAGCTAGAAATTGCCATCGACAGCAGCCAGACCGATAAGGTCATCGAGGCGGTGACGAAGGCAGCGAATACAGGGAAGATCGGCGACGGCAAAATTTTTGTCACTGCCTTAGAGCAAATCGTACGTATTCGTACGGGTGAAACCGGTTCAGACGCGGTTTAAGCTTCTTTAGGCTTAATCGACAACAACAATAACTTATTAGTTTATACGCTAAAACGTATGAATGATGATGCGGAGGCATTATGGAAGACCAAATTTTCCAACTCCAATACGCTATGGATACCTTTTATTTCTTGGTATGTGGCGCACTGGTAATGTGGATGGCAGCTGGTTTCAGCATGCTGGAAGCGGGTCTGGTTCGATCTAAGAACACGACCGAAATCTTAACCAAGAACGTGGCTCTGTTCGCCATTTCTTGCACTATGTACATGGCCTGCGGTTACGCTGTCATGTACCCCGAATTAGGTAATTCTTTCTTAGCGGGCATTACCGGTGACGGCGTTGCGGGCGGTGATACCTATGCCCCTTCGGCCGACTTCTTCTTCCAGGTGGTATTTGTAGCCACGGCCATGTCTATTGTGTCGGGCGCGGTGGCCGAGCGCATGAAACTGTGGGCATTCCTGGCATTTGCGGTGGTCATGACCGGTTATATTTACCCAATGGAAGGTAACTGGACTTGGGGTGGCGAATCCGTCTTTGGTCTGTTCGCCTTAAACGACATCGAAAACGAAGCGGGTGAGGTCATCATGAAGGGCTTCGGCTTCTCTGACTTTGCCGGTTCCGGTATCGTCCACATGGCTGGTGCGGCTGCCGCCCTAGCGGGTGTGTTGTTGCTGGGTGCGCGTAAGGGTAAGTACGGTGCCAACGGTGAGGTTAACGCCATTCCGGGTGCTAACCTGCCCATGGCGACCCTAGGTACCTTCATTCTGTGGTTGGGTTGGTTCGGTTTCAATGGCGGGTCTGTGTTGGCCTTGGCCAGCACCGAGAGCGCCAATGCGGTGGCCGTGGTCTTCATGAACACCAACGCTGCGGCCTCGGGTGGCTTGATCGGTGCGCTCTTCTTGGCGCGCATCCTGTTCAAGAAAGCAGACCTCACCATGGCGCTTAACGGTGCCTTGGCTGGACTAGTGGCGATCACCGCCGGTCCCGATACGCCTACCGCCTTGTCTGCCACTATCATTGGTTTCATCGGTGGTGTGCTGGTGGTGCTGTCTATTCTGATGATGGATAAAGTGAAAATTGATGATCCTGTGGGCGCTATCTCTGTACACGGCGTGGTGGGTTTCTTCGGTGTGATGGTGGTACCTTTCACCAATAGTGGTGCCACTTACCTAGGGCAGTTCCTAGGCGCGCTCACTATCTTCACTTGGGTGTTTGTCGCGTCCTTAGTGGTGTGGAGCATTCTTAAACTTGTCATGGGCATTCGTGTCAGTGAAGAGGAAGAGTATGACGGTGTAGACCTTGCTGAATGCGGTATGGAAGCCTACCCAGAGTTTACTCTCAAGTAGTATAAGCGCCCTTCACTCCGGTGATAGCAAGCGTCACGAAAAGGCACCTACGGGTGCCTTTTTTCTTATTCCGACAACACACATTCCCAGTATTGCCCAGACTTGTTATAGTGCGGCAATCGTCTTGACATGAAGAAAAACAACAATATGTTTAAATATTTATTAGCGATAGCTGCCTGCATCTTAGCCGCGCCCACGTGGGCGGAATATGGCGGCCATTTCAGCGCCAACATGGGCACCGCCACGAAGTACATGCACCGTGGCCTGAAGCAAAGTGATGCCGACATCGTCTTTCATGGTGGCGTGGACTATACGGGGCCTATGGGGGTCTATGGGGGCGTGTGGGGCTATACCGGCAGTATCGAAGACCTAGACACCACAGAGGTAAATGCTTACGCAGGAGCCGCCTACAGCTTTAACTCGGTGTCGCTGGGTTTCGGCGTGATTCATTATGAGCGTGGCGCAGACCATAAGTCTGCCACCCGCAACGCCGAATACAATATCAATGTGTCTTGGGATGCTTATCGTCTCAGCAGTTATCAAGATGAAGCTAGCAAGGATCAATACCATGAACTGGCAGCCAACTACGCCCTGTGGGGGGATGCAGGTCTGGCCATCAGCGCAGGCTTAGCGCAGCCAGATGGTAGCCAAGACGAAGATAGGCATTACGCCATTGGTTTTGTGAAGGCCATGCCATCCAATGTGGATTTTGAGGTGACCCTTTCGCGCCACGATGGCAAGGGCAATAGCCTAATACTGGGCCTAAGCAGGCAGTTTGCCTTCTAGGCGAGGGGCGTTAACGGCACGGCTTATAATTAAAGTGCTGGCATTTGTTGGTATGTATGCAAACTAGGTATAACCAAAAATCTGACAAGGACGTCACCCTGAACTATAAATTCTACGCAGTCTTTAAATACTCAGGGAATTAAGGATAGGGAGTACTACTCATGCCAAGGTCTAAAAAAGTCAGTCAAGCAGCGGTTAAGCTGGATGCGGCAAGCACCGCCAAAGAGCCCGACATGCAGTTCATCGGCAGCACAGAGGAGGGGGTGTTGCGCTCCTTGGCCTCACGTAAAAAACTGCGCGACAAGGTCGATACCGAAGTGGAGAAATTTCTGAGTGGCGGCGGTGCCATCAATGAGATCGAACCCAACGTGATGGCCGACCCACCGCGTAAGCCCACCTCAAATTATGGCTCTCGCCCCATCTAATAACCCAGCCGCTACATGAACCCAGCCCAATCATGGGCGGGCGGCTTTCATGTCTGACGGCTGTTAATCTAATTCGTATTCGATGATTGTGGCGGCGTATTGCGCGCCACCCCCGAACGTCTGCTCGCGGTCTACCTTGGCATCCACCACATACTGGCGTAACTCTGGGGTACATATTTGGTAATCTAGTCGCCAGCCATCTTGGTTGCGGCGAGCGGCCTCGCTACTGGGCCACCAAGTAAACTGGTTTTCACCAAAGTTGGCCTCGCGGAAGGCATCGCAGAACTCCAGTGGGCCGGTAATTTGGTCCATGAAGGCCTGCTCTGCGGGCAGGAATCCAGGCTGGTCCCGGTTGCTCTGCCAGTCGCTTAGATCCACCGACTTATGCGCCACGGCAAAGTGCCCAGCAAAGATAAACTCACGGCGTTTGCGCTTGGTTTTCTTAAGGTGCTCGATAAACTCTTGCTGGAAGGCCAGCTTGTCTTCTAGGGTGTTGTGTTCGTCGATCTTGGGAAACAAGATGGAGCCAATGGAGACGGACTCGAAATCGGCCTGAATGTAGCGGCCGTAACGATCACAGGATTCAAAGGCCAGGCCGGTCATGATGGCCTTGGGCGTGTCGCGGGTAAGAATGGCGACGCCACTGTAGTGGTCGGGCTCGCCATCAAAGAAGTAGGCGTTGTAATTGTCTGGGTACAATACCCGGTCGCTCAGCTGGTACTCTTTGGCCTTGAGGTTTTGCACGCACACCACGTCGGCATCATGCTGGGCCAGCCAGTCATAGAAGCCATTGGCCACGGCCTCTTCTAGGCCATCTACCTGTAAATTAATGACTTTCATACTGAATTCCCTTGATGGCCAGTTGGAACACGTTACCCCGTGGGGAGACGTTAAATAATGAGTGGAATACCAGCATGCAGAGGGTTCCTGTTTCTGTGGGCGGCCATGATACGCAGTTTTAGCATGCTACCAAAGCGCCCTAGGGGGATTATTTTGCTTATTTTTGTCTGTCTGATGGGAATTATAGTATTAGTCGGTAAAATGCCCGATTTAGGTGCCCAAGTTAGCTCACTACGACCACTTTTGTTAGAAAGTGGCGCAGGGTGCCGCTTGGGTTTACCCTTCCCTTAGATTCAGTGTAGACAGGGTTTTTACATGCAGGATTACCAAAAGGCGTTTATCGAGTTTGCCATCGAGCAAAACGTATTGAAATTCGGTGAGTTCGAATTGAAGTCGGGCCGTATTAGCCCGTATTTTTTCAATGCAGGCTTGTTCAACACGGGCAAGGCCATGGCCACCCTAGCCAAGAGCTACGCCGCCGCCATCGTGAATTCCGGCGTCGAGATGGACGTCTTATTTGGCCCAGCCTATAAGGGCATTCCCCTCGCCGCCACCACTGCCCTCGCGCTATCCGAGTGGCACGATCGTGACACGCCCTATGCCTTCAACCGCAAAGAGAAGAAAGCCCACGGCGAAGGGGGTTCTTTGGTGGGGGCACCACTGGCAGGCAAGGTATTAATCATCGACGATGTGATCACCGCGGGCACCGCCATTCGCGAGGTGATGAGCCTGCTGGCCGAGCAAGAAGATGCCAAGCCTGCTGGGGTCATCATCGCCCTCGACCGCCAAGAGAAAGGCAAGGGTGAGCTATCGGCTATTCAAGAGGTCGAGCGCGACTACGGCATCCCTATCATCAGCATCGTGAAGCTGGAGCAGGTGATGCAGTATGTGGCCAAGGAAGAGGGTTTCCAGCAATACTTGCCAGCCATTAAGGCCTATCGAGAAGCCTACGGGGTGTAGGCTGTGTGCGGCTAGGGGCCGCTAAAAGATTGGGTGCCGATGGGTGTTCTAGAGGTTTTTGGGGTGGCCGGGTGATGTCGGCCACAGGGTCATCACACTAAAAAGAATACTTAACACCTAACTGCACGGTACGGGGTTTGCCCGGACGGTAACCCATAGGCTGGGCCGCCACCTTGTATTCCTTCGCCAACAGGTTATCTACCGTGCCGTAAATGGCCAGCTCGGGTCTTATCTGGTAGTTGGCAGCCAAGTCTAATACTAGGTAGGCATCAA
>CAJXIK010000136.1 GCA_913054445.1 uncultured Bermanella sp. | reverse complement strand
TGATTAAGCGTATAAGAAGCCTATTCGACAAGGGGCAAGCTGCGGCTAGCCCTAAGCATGTGGCCATGCTGGAAGATAGGTTGCATACCCTCGAGTCTGATATCGCGCTCTACAAGAAAATTAAGGAGGTGGCTGACTTACAGAAGTCGTTTATATACGAGCACATCGATGCCAACGATGTGCTGCGGGATATTTGGATGGTTTCTAACGATACCGTGAGCATCATTCGCGACAATATTGCGCAATCCTCCCAAGATCTAAAGCAGCAAAGAGCGGTGTTGACGGATTCCTCTGCCAGTTTTGAGGAGGTGCAGACTTTGCTTGGCTCGGTCATCGGCAGTCTTAATGTGATGGGCGAGCAAACGCAAGATGCGCGCTCGGCGGTCACCGGCCTGTCGGCAGTGGGGGTGCGCATCGAGACTCTAGTGACCGATATTCAAAATATTACCGATCAAACCAACTTACTGGCGCTTAATGCCGCCATCGAGGCGGCTCGTGCCGGAGAGTCTGGCCGTGGCTTTGCGGTGGTGGCCGATGAGGTGCGAACCCTAGCGAAGAGAACCGGCGATACCTCCAGTGAAATCACCTCGTTAGTGGCCACCATTTTAACCGAGACGCAGAATGTGTCCGACAAGATAGAGGTGTCCGAGCACAGTACCCTAGAGCTATCGGCCACCACAGACCAAGTGAGAGGGGTCGTCGACAGCATCATCACCAGCTCACAGAGCATGGGCACGGTGATTAGCCAGGCCTCCATTCAGAGCTTTATACAGACCGTTAAGATGGACCATGTGGTGTGGAAATCCGATGTCTATAAACTGCTGTGGGGCTTATCGAACAAGGCCATCGACGAGTTTGCCGACCACACCTGTTGCCGCCTAGGGAAGTGGTATTACCAAGGCGATGGCCACCAGTATTATCGCCATCTGGGGGCATTTAAAACCCTAGAGGTGCATCATAAGGGGGTGCATGAAAACGGTATTCAGGCGCTAAAATACCACCAAGAAGATAATACAGAAGGAAAAATCCTCTGCCTGAAAAAAATGGAGGCGGCCAGTGAGCAGGTGCTGCTACAACTCACCGAGTTAGAGCGCTCGGTCATAGCTGAAGAGGCGCAGCGGGTGGCAGCCGAGTAACTCGAGTTCTCTCTGTTCCGCCGCCCACCGCCTACTAAGTGCGAGGCGCGTAGGCGAATACATCGCTTTGCATCTGGCTTTGCTTAAGCCCCTTACCTTCCAGTCCATCCAACACACTGTAGACAAAACCCGGGCCGCCGCAGGCCACCACCTGTATCTGGCTAATATCACTGATGTCCTTGGCGATGCGCTCTTCTACGGTGTGACGCGAGAAATATTCACAATCGGGTTTGTCGCTGGTCATAGGGTGAAAATTGATTAAGCCCTGTTGCGCCCATTGCTGGGGTAACTCGCTATAGAAACCGTGGGCCTCACGGTTTACCCAATACAAAGACAAGGCGCTGTGCTGGTGCTTAAGCTGTTCTTCGATCATGGCCTTGGCCTGCGCAAAACCGGTTCCGGCCACAATAAAAATCAATGGGTCGTGTAGGTTGCTGGGGTTTTGGCTAGGCTTCAGCCATACATCACCCTTAGGCAGGCGCGCGCGTACGGTGCTGTGGCTTTGCAGGTGCTGAAGAATTTTCAGGCTAGAGGCGTTGTCTGGCTCTACCCCTAAATGCAGCTCCAGTTCACGCAGGCCAGGTGCGCTGGCGATGGTGAAGGGAAACTCGCCATCCTCTATGAGCAGCTCTAGGTATTGGCCGGCGTGATAGTCGGCCAGTTTACCGGCGGGAGCCAACAGCTCGACGCGGTACACGTGGTCGTTCAGTTGGCTGATGTTTTCAATTTGAAATGCAATGTGCTGCAAGGGGATTTCTCCGGGTCCTAACACTTTCTTTAACTCCAAAATCAGGTCGCTGCGTGCCTGGCTTACACAGGTGAGCAGTGGATTTACAGCTGGATGGTCTGCGTTAAAAGACCCTTCAGGGGTGTGTACTGTGCCTGCCACTAAGGTGGCGCGGCAAATCTCACATACACCGTTCTGACAGCTCTTGCGAATGCGAATACCGGCGCGGGTGGCGGCATCTAAAATGTTTTCCTGGGGCTGGGCGGTGAAGCTTAAGCCCCGAGGCTGTAGGGTGATTCTATGGCTCATGAGCAACGGGCTATCATTAGTTTAGTTGCTTTCATCGAGAATCCCCAATTCACGCCACATCTCATCGACCCGCTGTTTGATTGCTGGGTCCATGACGATGGGCTCGCCCCACTCTCTATCGGTTTCTCCCGGCCACTTGTTGGTGGCGTCTAGCCCCATCTTGCTGCCCAGGCCCGACACTGGCGAGGCAAAGTCTAGGTAGTCGATGGGGGTGCTGTCCACCAGTGTGGTATCGCGCGTGGGGTCCATGCGGGTGGTGATGGCCCAGATCACATCGTTCCAGTCGCGGGCATTCACGTCGTCATCGGTGACGATGATAAACTTAGTGTACATAAACTGGCGCAAGAACGACCACACCCCCATCATCACGCGCTTGGCGTGACCCGGGTATTGCTTCTTTATGGTGACCACGGCCATACGGTAGCTACACCCCTCTGGCGGCAGGTAGAAGTCGCTAATCTCCGGGAATTGTTTCTGCAAGATGGGCACGAATACTTCGTTCAATGCCACCCCTAATATAGCCGGTTCATCTGGTGGCCGCCCGGTATAGGTGCTGTGATAGATAGGGTCGCGCCGGTGGGTGATGCGCTCTATGGTAAAGACCGGAAAACTGTCCACCTCGTTGTAA
Organism: uncultured Bermanella sp.; assembly: GCA_913054445.1. Classification (GTDB taxonomy): domain Bacteria; phylum Pseudomonadota; class Gammaproteobacteria; order Pseudomonadales; family Oceanobacteraceae; genus Bermanella. Next base: position 2,895 of record CAJXIK010000136.1, on the reverse strand, counting down.
TAACCGGTGTGGTCGCCGAAAGGGCCTTCGGGGGCCATGTCATCTGGGTAGATAAAGCCTTCTAAGACGATCTCGGCACTGGCGGGGACTTGCAGGTCGCTGCCGATGCACTTTACCAACTCGGTCTTGCTACCACGCAACAATCCGGCGAAGGCGTATTCCGACAGCGCATCGGGCACAGGTGTCACCGCCCCTAAAATGGTGGCTGGGTCGGCGCCTAGGGCCACCGCCACTGGGTAGGGTTGGCCCGGGTTGAGCTGCTGAAACTCACGAAAGTCGAGGGCACCGCCACGGTGGCTCAGCCAGCGCATGATCACGCGATTCTTGGCGATTACCTGCTGACGATAAATGCCTAAATTTTGGCGTTCCTTGTTGGGGCCACGGGTAATCACTAAGGGCCAGGTAATGAGCGGGGCGGCATCGCCTGGCCAGCAGGTTTGAATGGGAAACTTGGCTAAATCCACCGCGTCACCCTCGATGACCACCTGTTGGCAGGGGGCTTTCTTCACGATCTTAGGGCCCATGTTGAGCACTTGCTTGAAGATGGGTAATTTTTCCCAAGCGTCTTTAATGCCTTTGGGGGGCTCGGGTTCCTTTAAGTAGGCCAGCAACTTGCCCACCTCGCGCAAGGCGCTCACGTCACGCTTGCCCATGCCCATGGCGACCCGCTGCGGGGTGCCAAACAGGTTGGCCAGCACCGGCATGGTATGACCCACGGGGTTTTCAAATAACAGTGCGGGGCCACCGGCACGCAGGGTGCGATCGCATATTTCGGTCATTTCGAGGATAGGGTCCACAGCTTGGCTGATGCGTTTTAGCTGGCCCTGCTTTTCTAGCTGCTCGATGAAATCCCGTAGATCCTTATATTTCATTGCTTATCTTTTTTCCAAATAGACTCTGCATATAAGACAAAGGCAGCCGAAGCTGCCTTATGGTCACCAATTTAGTGCTGCTTAACCCTTCATGGTTAAGAAGAACTCTTCGTTGGTCTTAGTGTTTTTAAGACGGTCAACCATGAAGGTGATGGCCTGAATGTCTTCTTGGTCGGCCATGATCTTGCGCAGAATCCACAGGCGTTGCAGTTCGCCCTCTGGCATTAGTAGGTCTTCACGACGGGTGCCAGACTTACGGATGTTCATGGCGGGGTAGATACGTTTCTCGGCGGCCTTACGGTCGAGGTGTAGCTCTTGGTTACCGGTACCTTTAAATTCTTCGTAGATGACTTCGTCCATCTTGGAGCCAGTATCGACGAGGGCGGTGGCGATGATAGTCAGGCTGCCGCCTTCTTCTACGTTACGCGCGGCACCAAAGAAACGCTTAGGCTTCTCTAGGGCGTGGGCATCGACACCACCGGTCAAGACCTTGCCAGAGGATGGAATCACCGTGTTATAGGCGCGGGCCAGACGGGTGATAGAATCGAGTAAAATCACCACGTCGCGCTTGTGTTCTACGAGGCGCTTGGCCTTTTCGATGACCATCTCGGCCACCTGAACGTGACGCGATGGTGGCTCGTCGAAGGTCGAGGCAACCACTTCACCGCGCACGCTGCGACGCATCTCGGTCACTTCTTCGGGGCGTTCGTCGATCAACAATACGATCAGCTCAACCTCGGGGTTGTTGCGGGCGATGGACTGCGCCATGGTCTGCAACAACATGGTTTTACCGGCCTTAGGTGGGGCAACGATTAGGCCGCGCTGACCCTTACCGATGGGCGAGACTAGGTCGATGATGCGGTTGCTGATGTCTTCGGTGCTGCCGTTACCCTGCTCTAGGGTGAAGCGGTCGTTAGGAAATAACGGGGTAAGGTTTTCAAATAAAATTTTGTTTTTGGATTTCTCCGGCGCTTCGCCGTTTACTTCATTGACTTTTAGCAGTGCGAAGTAGCGTTCACCGTCTTTTGGGGGACGAATCTTACCGGTTAAGAAGTCACCCTTGCGCATGTTGAAGCGGCGAATCTGGCTGGGGCTTACATAGATGTCATCTGGGCCAGCTAGGTAAGAGGCATCGGCAGAACGTAAGAAACCAAAGCCGTCCTGCAAGATTTCGAGCACGCCATCGCCGTAGATGTCTTCACCGCCACGGGCGTGGCGTTTTAATATGGTAAAAATAAGGTCTTGTTTACGCTGACGGCTGACGTTGTCCATGCCCATTTCTTCGGCTAACAATAGCAGATCGGCAACGGATTTTTTCTTGAGTTCGGTAAGATTCATATAGATTGGGTGCTTGCAGATTATTTGAAGGGTTTTTAAGCTACGATTTGCAACAGACTTCTTTTGAAATTGACTTCTTCGGAAATAGATTGTGTTATGAAACAGACTGAGCGGGACGCTCTAACACTTATTATTGAATGACTATAGTCGCTTTTATTTTTCTAGTCCACCAACGCCGCAAAATAACTTGTGTCGGTTGCCGATAATTGGCAGGCCCATCATCATTAGGGCCTGCCATGCGCGGTGAGCGCCTGTTAGATAGTGCTGTCGATAAATGCGGTTAGCTGCGATTTAGACAATGCACCTACTTTAGTGCCTTCGACGTTGCCGCCCTTGAAGATCATTAAGGTAGGAATACCGCGCACGCTGAACTTAGGCGGGGTGGCTTCGTTTTGGTCGATGTTGAGCTTGGCAACGACTAGCTTACCGGCATATTCTTCGGCAATTTCTTCTAGAACCGGGGCGATCATCTTACAAGGACCACACCATTCGGCCCAGTAATCTACCAATACAGGTGTATCGGAGTTTAATACGTCGGCTTCGAAAGAATCGTCGCTTAGGGTAATGATGTTTGCACTCATGTAATAGCTACTCGGTAATGTGTTGCGGAGGTTGGGATAATTAATGGGGCTAATGATAGCACTTGGCGCAATTAGGTAAAGGTTTACATCTGGCGAGGCTGGGC
>CAJXIK010000135.1 GCA_913054445.1 uncultured Bermanella sp. | reverse complement strand
AAAAGATTCGGGCAGGGGCTGCCCTCGTACGAGGCCACCCCGTGGCCGAAATCCCCTGGGCCACCCCGTGGCCGAAATCCCTAAGCTATCCAAAAATCCCTAATCCATCCAAAAATCCGCGCTTAAAAGAAGCCCAACTCCACCTGAAACAGGCGCTCAACTTCGGGGATGCGCTTTTTATCCAGCACAAACAAGATCACATGATCATCGCTCTCGATCACCACGTCGCCGTGGGCGATGATGACCCGCTCCTGGCGCACCACGGCTCCTATGGTGGTCCCCTCGGGGAGGTTCACCTGATCGATACGACGGCCCACCACCTTCGAGGTGTTCTTGTCGCCGTGGGCGATGGCTTCGATGGCCTCGGCGGCACCACGGCGCAAGCTGTGTACGTTGGCCACATCGCCACGGCGCACGTGCCGCAGCAAGCTGCCCAGCGTCGTCTGCGAGGGGCTGATGGCGATGTCGATGCCTTCCCCCTGCACGAGATCCACATACTGGGCCTTGTTGATGAGGGTCATGACCTTGCGCGCCCCCAGTTGCTTGGCCAGCATGGATGACATGACGTTGACCTCATCGTCGTTGGTGAGAGCTAGGAAGACATCGGTGTTCTCTATATTGGTTTCCAGCAGCAGGTCTTTGTCGGTGGCGCTGCCATTGATGATGATGGTCTTGCCTTTCACCTTCTCACTTAGGCGTTGGCAGCGGCTACGGTTGTGGTCGATGAGTTTGACGCTGTAGTGGGGCTCTAGGGTCATGGCCAGACGAGCACCGATGTTGCCTCCGCCAGCGATAATCACCCGCTTATAAGGGGCTTCGGTGCGTCGCAGTTCCGCCATGACGGTGCGAATATCTTTCTTGGCGGCGATGAAGAACACTTCGTCGTCCGCCTCTATGGTGGTGTCAGCTTGGGGCAGGATAGCCTCCCCTCGGCGGTAGATAGCCGCCACTCGGGTGTCCACATTACTCTTGAGGTGCTCGCGCAGAAACTTCAGTTCTTGCCCCACTAACGGGCCACCGTGGTAGGCCTTGGAGCCCACTAGCATGACCTTATTGTCGGCGAAATCCAGTACCTGTAGGGCACCCGGATACTGCAGCAGTCGATTGATGTAATCGGTCACCACCTGCTCTGGGCTGATGAACACATCCACGTGTACTCCCTGATTACCAAACAGCTTCTTATGCTGAATGTACTCCTGGGCACGGATGCGGCTGATCTTAGTGGGGGTCTTAAACAGTGAGTGCGCCACCTGACAGGCCACCATGTTGACCTCATCGCTGTTGGTGACGGCCACCAGCATGTCGGCATCGTCGCCGCCGGCCTGATGCAGCACATCTGGGTAGGAGGCTTTACCGGTTACCGTGCGAATATCCAAGCGATTTTGCAGCTCTTTGAGAAGCTCGCTATCGGTGTCCACCACGGTGATGTCGTTGCCTTCGATGGCAAGGTGCTCCGCTAGGGTTGCACCCACTTGGCCTGCGCCAAGGATGATAATTTTCATGCTGACTCTCTTACCTTGTCATGCAATCTTTAGATGCCGATGTTTTTATATTTTTTTAAGCAGAGCGTAAAAGAATCCGTCGTGGCTGTGAGCGTTGGGGAACAGCTGCCAGCCGTAGCCGGTGTCTTCGCCACTGGGTAATTCTATATTTTGTAAGCTTGCATCCGTCTGCGTGCTTAAAAATGCCGCGATGTTGTGGGCATTTTCTTGGGGCAAGATAGAGCAGGTGGCATAAAGCAAGCTGCCACCGGCTTTGAGCATTTGCCAAGCCTGTTGCAAGATAGCAAGCTGCAACTGCGCAAGGTTATCAATATCTTGTTTTTGGCGCAGCAACTTAATGTCTGGATGCCGTCGAATCACGCCGGTGGCGCTACAGGGCACATCTAGCAAGATGCGGTCGAAGGCCTCGCCATCCCACCATTGTTCGGGGTGTTGGGCTTCGCCCACTAGGGTGTTGGCGCTAAAGCCGAGGCGCGCTAGGTTTTCGTGAACGCGGTTTAACCTTAGCGCATCGGCGTCCATGGCGGTGAGTGCTAGTTGCCCAGAGGCGTGCTCTAGCAGGTGGCAGGTCTTACCGCCGGGTGCGCTACAGGCATCCAGTACTTTTTCACCCGGCTGCGGGTTTAGAAGCTGCGCGGCCAACTGTGCTGCCTCGTCTTGTACACTGCAACTGCCTTGCTCGAAGTTGGGCAGGGCAAAGACATCCATGGGCTTGTCTAAATAGAGGGCACTGGGGGAGACCTTGCCAACAGTCGCCTTAATACCGGTGTCTGCCAGCAGTTGTAAGTAATCACTTACCGATCCCTTGTGGGTGTTGACGCGCAGGCACATGGGAGCCTGTATGTTGGCTTGCTCACAGATCTCTTGCCAGCGTTGTGGCCAGCTTTTTTTCAGTAATTTTATAAACCACTTAGGGTGCTGGTAGTGGGGCACATCGCTGCCCTGTAAGCCCGTTAGTAGCTCGCTTTTTTCCCGCTGGAAGCGACGCAATACGGCGTTTAACAGGCCGCGATATTTATCCTGCTTAAGCTGGCCACAGGCTTCCACGGTTTCGTGAATGGCGGCGTGCTCGGAAATGTCGCTGTAGGCCAATTGATATAAACCCACCCACATGAGCGCCTGTACCGGGCGCGCGTCTGCGGGTAACGGGTGTTCCAGCATCATCTTGCTAAGGGCATTGAGACTGAAAAAATGGCGACAGCTGCCATAACAAATATGCTGCAACAGCCCCTTGTCGTTGGCGGGGATTTTTTCTGCGTAACGGACTAAGACTGGGGTCAGGCTCTTGCGCTTGTCCACCACATCCAACAGGGCGAGGGCGGCCCCGGCTCGGCAATTCATGCTCATCTACAGCTCACAGGGAAGAACGTAATTTACTTGAAAAGGGTGCTTACCGTTGACTAGGTCGCTGACCATCATGGGTTTTTTACCCGGTAGTTGCACTTGTATTAGGGTGAGCGCCTGCTCTTGACAGGCGATGGTGATGCCCGCGCCGCCCACCGCCAACACTGTGCCGGGTAACGATTGATGAGTCAGTGGCTCGACCCTAGCCTGCAACACCCGAATGCGGCTATCGCCCAGTAGGGTATAGGCCATGGGGAAAGGGTTAAAGGCGCGCACCTTTTGTGCCAGCTGCTGGGCAGGGGTGCGCCAGTCGATGAGCGCCTCTTGCTTATTAAGCTTGTGGGCATAGCAGCTTAGGTTGTGGTCTTGCACTTCGGCCAAGACCGGGCCAGCTTGGTATTTATTTACGACTTCCAAGATGGCTTGGCTGCCCATGAGCGCGAGGCGGTCATGCAGGCTGCCGCCGCTTTCCTCACTGTTAATGGGGGTCTCTATTTTATGCAGCATGGGGCCTGTATCTAGGCCCAGCTCCATCTGCATCACGGTGACACCGCTGCTGGCATCGCCCGCTTCTATGGCGCGCTGAATGGGCGCGGCTCCGCGCCAGCGTGGCAACAATGAGGCGTGGCTGTTGATGCAGGCTAGGGTGGGAATATCCAACACAGACTGCGGCAGCAATAAGCCATAGGCCACCACGATGAAGAGATCGGGCTGCAGTGCAGCCAGCTGCTGTACGGTGGCGGCCTGTTTGAAGTTTTCAGGCTGATAAACGGCGATATCATGCTCTAGCGCCAGTTTTTTCACTGGGCTGGCCATGAGTTTCTTGCCGCGCCCAGCGGGGCGGTCGGGTTGGGTATACACCGCCACGATGTCGTGTTGGGCATTTAGTAGGGCGGCCAAGTGGCTCTTGGCAAAATCTGGCGTGCCAGCAAATACAATTCTCAAGCTCAGCTCCTAAGCCATGTGGGATACAACGATTTAAGCTTGCTTGGCTTGTAATCTGTGGGCTTTTTCTAGTTTTTTACGAATGCGATCACGTTTAGTGTTAGATATGTAATCGACAAATAACTTGCCTTGCAGGTGATCTAACTCGTGCTGGATACAGACCGCTAATAGGCCGTGGGCTTCGAGTTCGAAGGCTTCGCCGTGCTTGTTGAGGGCGTTCACTTGGCAGTGTTCGACGCGCTCTACATCTTCATAGAAGCCGGGCACCGACAGGCAGCCTTCCTGTAAGAGTTCGGGCTCGCCGTCGAGCACGGTCACCTTAGGATTGATAAACACGAGGGGCTCGGACCTGTCTTCGCTGATATCAATAACCATGATTTGCTGGTGAATATTCACTTGGGTCGCCGCCAAACCGATGCCGGGGGCCGCGTACATGGTCTCGAACATATTCTCGATGATCTGACGGGTTTTGTCCGTTACTGTCAATACCGCCTTGGCTTTGGTGCGCAGGCGCGTATCGGGAAACTCTAATATGTCTAATATAGCCATAAAACTTGTGATGCCTTAGGTAGTCATCAGGGCACAGGCCCTGCTAATATTATATGCATCTATTATATCTAATGATGGTGTTGTTTCTATCCCTAGAAGCGATACGAATAAAAATAAGGGATTACCCATGTTCAAATCCTTGCTTAGGCAATCTTCACTGGCGCTGCTCTTAATGATGAGTGCGTTAAGCGGCGTGGTGAGCGCCGCCGAGGTCGAGTTAAAATCCGGCCACCCGCTGGATTATGTGGTGAAAGAAGGGGATACCCTGTGGGGTATCTCGCAAAAATTCCTCGACGATGCCTGGTTGTGGCCGGAAATTTGGCAAGTTAACGAGCAAATTGGCAACCCGCACCTGATTTACCCAGGTGATGTGATTGGCCTCGTGTATATGGGTAACCAAGTGAAAATCACCATCAAGGAGCGCGCGGCAGAGGTGCCCAAGGATTTGGGGCCGATTAAATTAATGCCATCGGCGCGCATCAGCGCCATTACCTCTGCCATCCCCCCCATTCCCATGTCGGCCATCGCCAGCTTCATGAGCAACAGTCGCATCGTTAAATCTAAGGTGCTTAAGAAAGCGCCCTATGTGGTGGCGGGTGACGACAATCGCCTGTTGGCCGGTGGTGGGGGTATCGTCTATGCCCGTGGCTTCCGAGCCGATGAGCCGCAAAACAACTACGGTTTATTTCGCAAGGGACAGGTCTTCGTAGACCCAGATACCAGCGAAGTGCTGGGCATGGAAGCCAGAGAAGTGGCGGCGGCTAAGGTCACCAGCTGGGATGGCGATGTGGCCACCTTGAAGCTTTCCAGCTCTCGCGAAGAGGTGATGGTGGGAGACCGCCTGTTGTCCACAGACGAACGCCTAGTGATCGCTAACTTCGTGCCCAGCGCCCCTAAAGAGGAGATCTCTGGGCGCATGATTGCAGTGCTGGGCGGTGTCACCCAAATTGGCCAATACAATGTGGTGGTGCTTAATCAGGGCAAACGCGACGGCCTCGCAGAGGGCAACGTGCTGGCCATTTATAAGGAAGGCAAAATTATCATCGATAGGGTGACGCGTTCAAAAGTGAAATTACCTGCGGAGCGAGCTGGCTTGCTGATGGTATTTAGATCCTTCGAAAAAGTAAGTTACGGATTAATATTACGCGCCCAGCGCCCGCTAAGCGTAGGCGATGCGGTTAGAAATCCTTAGCTGCTAATAGGAGCTGCTGTTAACTGCCAGCCTGCAATGGTGCTGGTTCAGTTTGCGGCCGCTGCAAGCCCTCCCTGGGCGCTTCCTTAAAACATTTGACAATTGCATCCTGCATTGTCCTTATAAGTACCGTCCATGGTAGGGCAATCGCATTAAAATAATCACAGCGGTCAATC
>CAJXIK010000134.1 GCA_913054445.1 uncultured Bermanella sp. | reverse complement strand
CAGGCTGGCGGGGAAAGCGCAGTGGTACGACTTTAATTTTAATGCGATTGCCCTGCTGAGAGTAGAGGCAAACACCTCGTTAGGGCGCTACTCCGCCAGCCTGAAATGGTGGTAACCCAGCTTGCGGCCGCCGTGAACCCGTCCCTGGGGGCTTTCTTAAAACATCCTGCTTTAAAAATCTCAAGCTGCATCACCACCATCTCAAGCTAAACCTCACCGCCTGCAGGGCATAATTGATAGCAGCCTAACAACGAGCACAGCCAGATTTCGTGCTTTTAGCTTAGACGAAAATGATGCTGTTGCGCTTGCAGTTGTTCACGAGTAAAGACGAACACCCCGTCACCGCCGTGCTCGAATTCAAGCCAATGAAACGGCACCTGCGGGAAGGCAGCCTCTAGGTTCAGCCAAGAATTGCCCACCTCCACTACTAGCACACCATCTTTTGCTAAATAATCGCTGGCATTGGCCAGTATTTGCCGGGTTATATCTAGGCCATCGTCGCCACTGCCTAGGCCCATGGCCGGTTCGTGATGATATTCGTCTGGCATGTCGGCAAGGTCGGCTAAATCCACATAGGGTGGGTTGGACAATATCAAATCATAAGTGCCCTCTAGGTTCGTAAACAAGTCAGACTGAATGGCCGCCACCTGTTCATACAGACCATAGTTTTGAATGTTAATGTCGGCCACATCCAGCGCATCCAGCGAGAGATCGGCTAAATCCAGCTGCGCATCAGGGAAGACCTTCAACGCGGCGATGCCGATGCAACCGCTGCCACAGCATAGGTCGAGGATACGCGTGGGTTCCTTACCGTCCATCCAGGGGGCAACTCGATTCTTTAGCACCTCGGCGATGGGTGAACGGGGCACCAGCACCCTTTCATCTACATAAAATGGCAAACCAAAGAAATGCGCCTGATTAATGAGGTAGGCCACCGGTATGCGTTGCTCGATACGTTGCTCGATACGCTGCGCAATTAACAGTCGCTCATCGTCTATGAGGCGGCATTGGGCCTGCTCGGGGGACAACTCGAAGGGCAATTGCACGCTGGCGGTGACCAGCAACACCGCCTCATCCCAAGCGTTATCGGTGCCGTGACCGAAATACAACGGATTGCGCTCGAATTCGCTGGCGGCAAAGCGAATCCAATCGAGGATAGTGTGTAACTGTTTGACGGCTTGTGTGTATGGGCTGCTCAAGGGACTGCTCGTTTATGGGTGACGGCGTATTTTACACGATTGCAGGGCCACGTCGGTAGCCATTAAAGTTGCCCATAGGTATTGGACTCCCCTTTTTCAAAGGCCTCGATGGCCCGTAGCCCAATATCGTAACCCAATTTAATCTGTGACTCGGCCCGATAAAACTCAAAAATGCTCACCGAATCGTTGGGAATACGAATCAGCAGGTCAGGTCGATAACCGGCTATTTTGTACTGGGTTAAAGAAGCCTGCATGGTATCGAACATCTGGTACATGATGCCCAGTTTACTGAGATTGGCATCCAGGTCGGCTTGGGCCTCTACCGGCTCGCGATCTAAAAACGACAAAGCCTTATTACGCGCCTGGGCAAACCAGCCTTCTTTTTCCTGCTCGTGGCTCATCTTCACCGCCTCGGTCTCTGCTGGATGACCCGCTGGCATGGGCACCTCGGCACTTAAATCTACCGCGATGATATGCTCGGCATGCACTGCGATGCTGGCGGCGATGGGCAGCGGATTTAACACCCCGCCATCCACCAACACCCGTTTCCCCATTATCACTGGGCGCACCACAGAAGGAATAGAACACGAGGCACGAATGGCCTGTTCCAAGATTCCGGTATTGAACCACACCTCTTTCTGGTTGGTTAAATCGGTGGCCACCGCCGTATAGGGAATCTTCAAGTCCTCAATCTTGACGTTATCGAGCATCTCGCCCAACAAGGTAAATACCTTGTCGCCCCTTATGGCACCGTTGGACAATAGGCTTAAATCCACCAGCTTGAGCACATCAAGGTAACTCAGGGTAGACACCCACTCGGTAAACTCATCCAACTTTCCTGCCGCATAAAAGCCGCCGATCAAGGCTCCCATGGAGCACCCGGCAATGCCTTTAATTTCATAACCTTTTTCTTCCAGTGCCCGTATTACTCCCACATGGGCGTAACCGCGCGCACCACCACTGCCGAGTACTAAAGAGATCGTCTTCATTGATTGCATCACCCGTTACTGCTGTTTAAATTTTCGCTAGAGACTGGCACATACATTAAAAGCAAGCCTCCACACAGACTAAGGAGCGCCTAGCAGCACCAACTCGACGCGGTCGCCAGCGCCTGGACGAGGCAACATGGCACCCGCGCCATGGGAATATATATTCTTAATGAAGGCACCCGCCTCGGCCAGCTGATCTAATAACGCCTGCGCCTGTCGCCCACTCTGATCGAGCAGCACTTGTTGGTCTTGCCCGCCATAGCGGTGCACCACCAGCGCGAATTTTTTATTTGGCTGGTCGTGCAACAACTGCTTTAGCCAATCGAGCTTACTCTGGCTTAAGCTGACCTGCTCGCTGGGCAGTTGCGTCACCGTGAGGTAGCCCTGTTTGAATAACGTTTGCTGCTCGCCTTTATTTACATATTCATCGAACAGACCCGCCTGTGAGGACGGTAAGTCGATGCGTTCCACATAGACGTAAACCTTTTTATTGCTGCGCTGAATGCTGTACACCAGCCACAGGGTCTTGGTTTTACTGCCCGCTGACGAGCGCTCTAACCCCAACCAGTAATACTGCTCGCTGTCGCGACCGTAAAGAATGGCCTGCTGAAAGACCTGATTAGCATAATCGTTACTCTGGCCACAGCTGCGCCCCGCACATGCAAATAACACGCTGGCATCTAGAACCAATTGGGATTTAATTTGCGTGAAGGCCTGCTCGCTGCTGACACCAACCGGCATCTGCCATAACCAACTGCGCACTTTGGCATCAACCCTGAGTTCGGATTCGGGTTTAACCGCACCCTTAATGCGCTCTATGGCCCCTAATATCAGCCAATGGTTTTGTTTGCGTTCGTTACTATAATGCTTTTGATAGCTGCCGTTGATGGGCTCTAGGGCAGCGGCCGACACGCTCGCACAAATTAACAGTATCGCCGTGAATATTTTTGTTAACATACCGCCTACCTTGTCGCTACTTGACTAAGCCCCGCTCGATTTAGCAGGGCCTCATTTACTATTCATTTAATCCTATTGGAATGTTGTTATAAGTGCCAATTAATTACTGTATTCGCTGCACATTACCTCACCATCTCTGCGTTTGTGCCTCCGCCCCGCAGATAATCCTGCCCAAAAAATGCAGCTTATTATTTCACCCTAGAGAAATACAAAAACGCAACAGCAGCGGCCGCCTGTTAAGAATGTGCAGCGATGTACACGCCACCACTTGGCACAGGCTAAAAAACCAACCATTAGCAAGCCAGTTTGGCGACTATTGTCTAATATACCCGCACTCGGCGGGGGCGGATGCACCTCCCATAAATGAAGAAGCCTACGCGGGCTATTTGTGGATCGACAGCACCTGGCAGCAATCGCAAAAGATGTTGAGCCAAAGCCCGTGGTTAAGACACTTACCCAGAAAAACCATGCAAGGCCCAGCCAGTGGCTACAAATTGCGCCGCAATCAAAAAGAAGGCGGTTTAAGCACGCTGGAAAGCCTGGCCTACTGGCTCGAGGCTGAAAAGCGGCCCGCTGCGGCCAAAGAGCTGCTACAATTTTTTCATATTTTTCAAGATGCTTTCTTAAAGGCTCGACTCGCCGGATTATTAAAATGACCTATGCAAACAGGGGATTACTCCCCATCTTCAGCGCGGCCCTATTGTTATTATTGAGCGCCTGCCAGTTAAATGTGAAACCGCAAAATGTGAAACCGCTCGCGGCGACCTATAGCCCACAGGAGAAACAGCAACAGCAACAAGCTGCCCGCACCTTAATAGCACAATTCAGTTTATGGGAGCTAGACAGCAGCCCCATGCTGCAAGCCTACCGAGGCCAGAAGACAAACTATGATCGCTGGGACGATATTTCAGAACAGGCCCAGCACGCTAAACATCTCAAGAACGCCGAATTTTTACACATGGCACAAAACATAAACCTAGCGGCCTTAGATAGCGAACTGGCCCTCAGCATTCAGTTACTAAGTTACCAACTCAAGCAGAGCCATCAACTCTTCCCTTACCGCCATCATAACTTTCCGCTTAATCAGTTATTCGGCTGGCACACAGAGATTCCGCATTTCTTGGTGAACATTCACCAGATACACACCATTAAAGATGCCAAAGACTATGTCGCCCGCATCAAGGCCGTGCGCCCCCTCATGCAACAACTCATAGCGCAGCTCAAAATTCGCGAAGATAAAGGCATCACCGCACCCAGCTTTGTTTATGAGTCGGTCATCGAGGCCAGCCAAGCATCATTGAGCGGCTATCCGTTTAATAAAGATAAAAATGCCAAGGCCAATGTGCTGTGGTCACACTTCGAGACCAAAATTAAGCAGCTCGAACTCTACGAATCCAGCGAAAAGGTGCTGCTCAGCAGCCTCAAAAAAGCCCTCAAGCGCTCCTACAAACCGGCCTACCGCGCATTGATTGGCCATTTAAAACAAAGCCAAAAAAACGCCAGCGCCAATACTGGCTTTCATCAATTTGCAGCGGGCAAAGATTTTTACAGTGTGCAGTTACAAGCCAGCACCACCACTCATCTCTCGGCCCAGCAAATTCACCAACAGGGCCTGCAAGAAATCGCCAACATCAAACTTAATATTGAGCAGCTGCTGCCACAGCTGGGGGAAACCAGCATCGAGGCGCTGTTTAAACGCACCCGCGGCGATCAAAGCCTGTATTACCAAGACAGCGCCCGCGCCATAACAGACAGCAAGCACTATATTCGCACCATCAATGAAAAGCTGGGGCAGGCTTTTAGCAACATTCCGCCCCTGCCCATGGAGGTGACTCAGGTAGAGGCGTTTAGGCAACACAGTACGCCACTGGCCTTCTATCAGCCCCCCAGTGACGATGGTGCCCGTGCTGGCCGTTATTATCTGAATCAGAGTAAATTAAATGACATGCCCGCCTTTCAGCTGGAAGCCCTCGCCTACCACGAGACCATTCCCGGGCATCACCTGCAAACTATTTACGCCCTGCAAAATAAGCAACTTCCCGCGTTTAGACGTCATGGTAATTTCACTGCCTACACCGAGGGCTGGGCACTCTATGCGGAAAGACTGGCGAAAGAGTTGGGGGCTTATCAGGATCCGTGGCATGAATACGGCCGACTGCTCATGGAGTTGTGGCGGGCCAACCGTATGGTCATCGACACCGGCCTGCATTTTTACGGCTGGGACATCGAACGCGCCATGGCGTTTCGCTTAAGCAATACCCCCTTCAGCGAAGCCGACAGCCTCAATGCTATTCAGCGCTATCTAGTGATGCCGGGGCAAGCCACCGCCTATAAGATTGGCCAGCTGCATTTCATTAAATTGCGGCAGCAAGCCGCCCTTGCCCTGGGCAAACACTTTAACCTAGCCGACTATCATGAGTTTGTTTTAAGCATGGGGCCGTTGCCACTGGCCATCCTGCAAGGGCAAGTATTAAGCTGGATTGAAGCGCAAAAGACACGACAGGAAAATAGGTAGGGCAGAATTAACACGGCCGCAGCACCTCAATTTACCGCCAGCCTAAAATGGTGGTGAT
>CAJXIK010000133.1 GCA_913054445.1 uncultured Bermanella sp. | reverse complement strand
TAACATGAATACCAAGATACATAAAAAGTTAAACGAGCTGTCTGTTAATTTAATGAAGGCTGCCAAGCGAGAAGATGAAAAAACCTTCTACCAGTTTTATGATGAACTAAAGAGCCTGTGTTTCGAGCACCAGGGCGATGCCAGCAGAAACCACCCAGAACAATGGGAAACTCTGGCCGACTTCACCGACGAGTTGGAAGATGCCATCGGCTTTTACAAGGTCGCCTTGGCATTAGCGGTGGAGATGAATAATCACGAGTTCATGGCATCCATCAATTATGCCATGGGCACTATGTACCAAGAGGCGGGCTATCGACAGGACGCGCTGGATTGCGCCCAACATGCCAAGGAAAGCATGGTACGGGTTCACGATAAAGTCTTGCTCGATGAGATAGAGCAGCTATTAGCGGAATTGTCCTAACCAGTATCGCTGCGCTTTTAGCGCACCTCGAAGTTGAGTTGGTACACTAGCATTATTCTTGTTGCAGACTAAACACACCGGCTGTGTGTTTATTGCTGTTGTCTGTGGTGCCTAGGTTAAAGCCACCAGCAAACACATTCCCCGGCTTCACAAATATACCCCCCACCGTGCCCGTCACCTCGTTGGTAAAGGTGCCACTCAGACTATCGTCCACCGTGCCACCGATCTGCGAGGTATAAAACTCGGGGGCGATGATGCCTCCGGCGTCGTTCGTGTGCATCTGCCCACTAAAATTCACATCCCAGGTGGTGGCAACCTGGGATGTGCTAGCACCCATGGTTTCAACCTTTAGATGGCCATCGCTTATGTGACCGCTGTTAAAATCTACGTTGAAGCCACCATGGACACTGCTGACGATGCCGTCATCGGCAAATCCTATGCACTGGCTGTAGTCGCTACAGTTGGTATTGTCAAAACTTGAAAATGTGGCGGTACCCGCCAGCTGGTTAATGTCGGCGCGTTCGGCAATGACACCAAAAAATAAATTGGTTTCCTCCACAAAGCTTTCATCGAAGGATTCATGCCCACTGTTAACGCTTATGGTGACGGCGATACCGTTGCCAGGCCGGGCCAGCCAGGCCCCCCAGCGCACGTTGCTGGCCACCGCCACCTCATTGACCTGAATATCACAGATCAAGTGGTTGTCGGCGCAGCCCAAGAAATCCTCATAATTAGTGACCGTTTCATCGCTATTGCGGGTCACCACCTCGGCATAATCGAAGTCATGTTCCCCTGAATTTTCTTCTATTACCAGACTGCTCGAATCGCCTGAACTGCCTGAGCTGTCTGAACTTTCAAAATTCAGGAACAAACCCCAGACAGGGGTATCGTTTTCAACCCGCCAAGAAGCATCCGCTAACGTCATGTGAAGATTAAGAAACCACTGCCAATCGGTTGCTGGATTCGAGCTTCCCCCCATTTGGGCCATGAGCTGCTGATCGATCAACTCAGTACTGCTGTCAAACTCCAACCCCATGTGAATAATAAATTCGTTACTGGATTGGGTGGGCCTAAACACAAATTTATCGCCGTTAATATCACTGATCAGTAATGCTTCGACTGGGGCCCCGCTGTCTTGCAGGCCCTGGTTAATTTGCACCAGCAACTGCTGTAAGGAGGTCGTATTCTCATTGATGAAAATATGGGCGGTATTAAGCACTTCAAAACCCGATCCTAAATCCGACCCTGAATCCAGCGTCACATAATTAAGGTGAAAGTGCGCCTCCTGACCAGAGCCAGAATAGTCGAACGCGATAAAATCATTGACCGTGATGGCATTGGGGGACTCCAACTGCGTCTTAAGGTTGGGCAAACCGTCGCTGCCGATATTGTAATCGAGGCCGAAGGTCACGCTGCCAAACTGCTTGGTCGCCATGAGATCCCATTCATCTGCACTGAGTACACTGGGAAATGGATTGGCAATGTCAGCGAATGGGGCGTCGTAAGGCGGCGGGAATGGCGAGTCTATCATCGCCACAGCATCCTCCTCTGCTTGCTCAGAGGTGTCTTCGGCATCGTCATTAATTTCTTCTGTTAATTTTTTATCCAGGGCACTGGATACTTCGGTGTCGGTATCTGCGGCGCTATCTGCGGCACTGGCAAGTTCAGTGACGATGGGGCTAGCGTCTGATTCTTCCGTCTCTTCGCTGGCGACCGCCGCTTCATCGTCTGCTGGAGACGCCTCCTCTGCTGCGCCGCTGTCTTCTTCGCTATCCTCTTCACTAGCTGCCGCCGCGTCACCTTTCTGCTCTTCCTTTTCTTGCTCTTCTTCCTCGTCGGCGCTGTTCACATTCAAGGAGGCAGGTGCCAACAACAGGCCTACAGGCGCTTTTCCTGGGCTCACTCGCGTAAAATTAAAGCCGCTGTCCAAGCCTAAATCTATACTACCGGCATCGTTGCTGACGCTGATGCCACCCGTGTACACCGCCATCACGAAGCTGCCGCTGGCCTCTTGCTGCACCTCATAGTTGGTGCCGCGAATGCCCACCGAGGCCGCTGGGGTATACACTATATAGGCGCTCTTATCGCCCTTACCTATGGCACCGGTAATGGTGCGAAACCCTCCCTTCACCAGTCGCATGATGGCCTGCTCTTGGTCTTGAGCGCTGCCCAAAACATACTGAGATATGTTCATCTCGCTGTTGGCCTTAATAGTCATGAGGGCTTTATCGACAAACCTCAGTTGTACCGACCCCTTCACCCCAGTATGAATCACGTCGCCGCTGTAGACGCTGGAGCGACGCTTGAGGCTACGGCGACTGCCATCTAGTGCGGTGGCGGTGACACTGCCCTTGCTTAAGATAACGTTGGCCGCCAATTGGGCTGCACTCACCGGCAGGCAAATACACACTAGCAACAAGACCGCCAACGCACTGCGCACGGTCACACTTACACCCTTACCTTGACCCTTACCCAACATGTGGCTCCCCCTAGAAACTATAAGTCACACCCAGCTCGACTTTAAATCGTTGATAGCTATTGGCTTGCAGTGTGCTGTCGGCACTGTTCCAGCTAACGTCGTGGTGCATGCTCAGGTGAGAATCGAAGGCATGACGCCAACCCATGGCGGCATTCAGCGTCGTGTCTTCCCGTAATTCGCTATAAAGAGCCTGGTTGATGGCCTCGTATTCTGTGGCCACTATGCCCAATAAAAAATAATAGCTGCGTCTCTGCCCCCACAGGTGGCTACTTTGCAAGGTTAAGCCCTGATAGCTGCGCCCGTTAAAGTCATTACTGCTGTCTTGCGCCTCATCCTCGCCCGCCTGCAAGGCCACCACCCAAGTGTGTTTTTGCGCAGGGCTAGACACAGAGAAACTCACCTGAGTCTGGCTGATGTCTGAGTCATCATTTTGCTCATAGCTATTGAGGCCATAATGCACACCTAGGGCTAAACTAAGGCCAGAGTTAAGTTCATAAAACGCCTGCACAATGCCTGCTCGAGTATTAAGAAAGGCTTCACCACTGAGCTGCACCTGCTGATAGCGCCCCGCTCCCCGCCACTTAATGGGGCCACTATAACGGCTATAAGTGCTATAGCCCGCCTCGAACATGACGGTGGTGAGGTCATAGGTGTCTATTTCGGCATTGCTGCGACTGGCGGCCAGCAGGCGTATATCGTAACTACTGGCGTTATTTATAGGGCGCACATAACCTAGGTTAAATAACGAGCCCACATAGCCGCTCTCGGTCTCACGGCTGTCGTCATTGAGACGAATATCCACCGGAAAGATCAGCTCTTCCTTGGGTAAAAATTCTTCATCGGTGGCGCTGTTTATGTTGCTGTCGAAGCCTGCCGTTAGGTCAAAGGATGCGTAAAATTTGGGGTCGACACTGCGCTGTAGTTGCACAATTTTTTTTAAGAAGTCCTCGACGTTTTGGCGTACGGCTAACGGTGGACGCTGCCTGAGCACTCGCTCAAATTCAATTTGAGCCCGTTCGAGATTGCGTAGAAAAAAATGCGTACGGGCCAACTCTAGGCGGTACCTTGGCTGCCCCCCCGCGGTTAATACTAAGCGCTCGAAGGCAAACAAGGCCTGATCATAATGGGCGGTTTCTAGGGCGGCCAAACCGTATTGAAAATCAAACTTGGCGTCCCCTTCAAAGTCTTCGGCGAGACGGTCGGCCAGCACATAGGCCTGGGGATACTGGCGGCGTTTTATCAGCACCGCCAGTGCCTCTAGCCCGTTGGCTGACGCTACGCTGGGCTCAGGTGCTTGTTGGGCGTGGCCGTCTAAAGACAATAGCGCCAAGACCGCCAATATTAGCGACCATAAATGCTTGATCATATGTAAAGCCATGGGTGGACGAATTAGGCATCTATAACGAATTTCAGTTTAGCAGTGATTTTAAATATCACCCGCTCATCTCTTCTAGCAGTATTTTATTGACTAAAATGTGCCTAATTCGTATCTCCGTCTACACTAAGCGCAGTTATGTAAAAACTCATGGAGAGTAATATGCTGGCTAAATTTTTTTCCCGTAAGCGACTGTTGCTCATCATGGCCATAGTGCTCATGCCGGTGTTTTTGTCGGCCTGTGGCTCGTCGGATGACGATGACGACAAAGAGACCGTACTAACCTCCAGCGACGCCAGCAAGCTTTACATCTCACAAAATGGGGCCGTGACGGTTTCTGGGGTGGTGGTGGATGCGGTTAAGCGTACCGCCATATCTGGGGTAGATGTGAACATCCGTATCGATGGCCATATTTATAGCGTGGTGAGCGCACCGGCCAGCCATGCCAGCCCGGGCTCGTTTGCCTTCTTACTGGCTCCGGCCGACAGCGAGTTTTTCTTAACCGTCACCACCAGCGACGACAGTTTTGCCACGGCTTATTACGCCGACCAGACCCCACGCATCAGCAACAACAGCGGCGGCCTAGGCACCTTAGACGTAGGCTCGGTAGAGCTCTATAAACCTGTGACCACCAGCATTACCGTGAGAAACATAGCGGCTGGCAGCCCGATCACTGGCTTGACTCTGTATTACGATACCAAGGTTGTGGCGGAGTCAAATTCGGGAAACAGCGTGAGCATCTCTGGGGTAGACGAAGTGGCCAGCGAAGCCACCACCTCCACCACCGTAGACGGCGTGACCACCACCACCAGCACAGGTATCTACAGCTTCTCGCTGCCCGATAACGGTGAGGATTTTAATGTTAAAATTAAGGAATTGATCGACGGCAGTGCGGTATTGTACGAGCCTTACAATGCCACCATCACTGACAATGTCTTGACCACCCTCAGCGCAGGCGGCGATAAATCTTATTATGTGAAGGCCAGTAATCCACTGGAGTTTACCATCTTCATACATTTAGTCGATGATGAGGGGCACGCCTTTGACGCCGGTGACGCCATTGTGCTTAACGCCAACGGCAGCACCGCGGCCGTCTTTGCCGATCGCAAGGCAGATACCAGCAATGTATACGTGTTAACCACCCGCGCCGCCACCTTCGATTTCACTATCTTAAATATGGATCTAAACGGAGACGGCATTAACAACACCGCCACCGCCCAATTAACCACTCTGGATGAAACCACCAATGTATTGGATGGCGGCTCCTTCGACGCGAATCGTGAGGCCACCATCGTGGTGCCCATCAGCATGATTACCCGCAACCAAAACATCGCTGCCGAGATGCTGAGCAAGGCCGACCAGTTTCAGGTAAATGGCCTGGCCGAGGTGATCATCGCCTTCGACCGCCCGGTGGAGATCATCCATGAGGTACGCATGCGCACCTTTAC
>CAJXIK010000132.1 GCA_913054445.1 uncultured Bermanella sp. | reverse complement strand
ATGTCCCTCCAGGATGATATTTGCCAACAGATGGCGAGTGAGGATGGCGGTGCCGAATTTGTCGAAGAAAGCTGGCAGTATGAAGGCGGCGGCGGTGGTCGTAGCCGAGTATTGGTAGACGGCAACGTCATCGAAAAAGGTGGCGTTAACTTTAGCCACATACAGGGTAAAGAACTGCCAGCCAGCGCCAGTGCCAGCCGCCCCGAGCTAGCCGGGCGCAGCTTTCAGGCCATGGGCGTGAGCCTAGTGATTCACCCCCATAACCCGTATGTGCCCACCAGCCACGCCAACGTGCGTTTCTTTGTGGCCGAGAAGGAAGGCGAAGAACCAATTTGGTGGTTTGGCGGCGGCTTCGACCTGACCCCTTATTACGGCTTCGCCGAAGACGTGCGCGGCTGGCACCAAACCGCAAAAGCGGCTTGCGATCCATTCGGTGACACTGTCTATCAAGAATACAAAGACTGGTGCGATGATTATTTTTACTTGAAGCACCGTGACGAGCCGCGCGGGGTGGGCGGTCTCTTCTTTGACGACCTCAACGCCGAGGGCTTCGAAAAAAGTTTTGCCATCATGCAAAGCGTGGGCGACCATTTCGTGAAAGCCTATCGGCCGATTATGGCCAAACGCAAAGATACTGCATACGGTGAACGCGAGCGTAAGTTTCAATGTTATCGTCGTGGTCGCTATGTGGAGTTTAATCTGGTCTTCGATCGCGGCACCATATTTGGTTTGCAAAGCGGTGGCCGTACCGAATCCATCTTAATGTCGCTGCCGCCTGTGGTGCACTGGGATTATAACTGGCAACCCGAGGCCGGTAGCGCGGAAGCGAAACTCTACAGTGACTTCCTGATAAAAAAGGATTGGCTAGCATGACCGACCTGTACGCGGTGATGGGTAACCCCATCCAGCACAGCAAGAGCCCGCAAATTCACACGCAATTTGCCGCGCAGACCTCGCAGGATATGCTCTACCGCGCCATGCTGGTACCGCTGGCAGGCTTCGAGAATGCGGTGCACGATTTCTTTAAAGTCGGCGCTAATAGTGAGGTCGGCAAGGGTTTAAACATCACTGTGCCCTTTAAGGAACAAGCCTTCGAGGTGGCAGATACCCTTACCATTCGTGCGCAAACCGCGCAGGCGGTGAACACCCTTATATTGCAGGAAGACGGCAGTATCTTGGGGGATAACACCGACGGCGCAGGCCTAGTGGGGGATTTGGTGGCCAATCATAAGGTGCCGCTGCAAGGTCGGCGTATCTTAGTGATCGGCGCGGGCGGTGCGGTGCGCGGCATCTTGCAGCCGTTCTTGCATGAACAACCCGAGTCCATCACCGTGGTCAATCGTACCTTTAAAAAAGCGCAAGCCTTGGCCGATAATTTTAGTGAGTTCGGCAACATCAGCGCCTGTGAGTTTGCGCAATTGAATGCGCCCTTCGATGTCATTATCAACGGCACGTCGGCCAGCCTCAGCGGCGAGTTACCACCCATACCGAGCAGTGTGATCGCCGCGCATACGGTGGTCTATGACATGATGTATGGCCAAGAACTCACGCCCTTCTTGCAGTGGTCGCAAAAAAATGGAGCGGCTAAAGTGCTTGATGGTTTGGGCATGTTAGTGGGGCAGGCGGCGGTGAGTTTCGAGTTGTGGCGTAATGCGCAGCCCGACAGCCAAGCGGTATTATTGAAGATGCGTCAGCAGCTTAACTTATGAGTCAGCCTGACCAAAGTTGGGCTTAGTGCTTTTTAGGCCGCCGTAGACTCGTCCGTGAGGGTTTGTCTCGGCAGCCATGCCTCTATCATTAAGGACTTGGTTAGTCGTCTAAATTCCATTCATCATCCAAGTGCAGGCTCTTGCGTTCTAGGTGGGCTTCGATGGCACGACGGGCCACCAGTTTTGCCGAGGCCTTACTGGTCTTATCCACCACCACATTGCCATCGGTATCAAAGTTTACTAATTCAGTTTGAATCTTCTTTGCGGCAGCGCTAGCCATAATATATCCCTATGTTATTGCTCGATGAATCGAACTTATTGTTATTATTTTTTGTTACAACATAATGACAATTTTAAAGAAAGACTACAATTAGCTGGCAGCCCTATTCCATGGGCATATAGCGCCAACATGAAGGCAATCTAGCGAGTATTACTGGCTTTGTATGAAAATCAACCGGCTGTGGGGTCGTCAGTGCCTAGGCGTAAGTTGCTGAGGCTGTTGGTGATGCGGGATAGATGCTCACGAAATTCGGGGCCCTTGCTCTGGGCGACCCCCACCGCTAGGCAGTCGATGACCAGCAGGTGGGCAATGCGTGACGTCATGGGGGTGAACACATCGGTGTCTTCGTTGATGTGTACGAAGATAGGAATATCGGCTTGATTGCTCACTGGGGTATGGGGGGGGGACAGGCTAATAACCTTAGCACCCTGCTCTTGTGCCACCTTCATGGAGTGCAATAAGTCTTTGGTGCGGCCACTCTGGCTGATGGCCATCACCACATCATCTTTCTCTAGGGTCGCCGCCGACATGCTCTGCATGTGCGGGTCACTGTAGGCCACCGATGAAAATTGCAGGCGGAAAAACTTATGCATGGCATCCAGCGCCACCGCGCCCGAGGCGCCAAAACCGTAAAACTCCACGCGCTTGGACTTCACCAGTGCATCCACCGCATCGCTAAACTGCAAATCGTCTAGGTAGTTACTGACCTTTATAATCTGGCTGATGCTGGTATCGAATATCTTCTTAACGATCTGCGCGCCGCTGTCATCGCCGGTGATGGCAAACTGCCCGAGGGCAGGCATCATGCTGTTGCTTTGTGCCAACCGCAGCTTGAATTCCTGAAAACCATTCAAGCCTAAGGCGCGACAAAAACGCACGATGGTCGGCTCGCTCACCATGGCTTCTTGGGCTAAATCTACGATGCGCATGTGCACCACAGACTCGGCATTATCCAGCACATACACGGCCACCTTGATCTCAGACTTGCGCATCTCGGGCATGGTTTGGCGGATGGTTTTAAAAAAGGGGTTGAAGCTGGACACAGCGGAATCTTAAATTTGAAAGCGTCACTTGAGTATATAGAGCTGTCAGGAAATAACCCATGCAAAACACCACTTAATGCGCTGGCTCATGGTATTAAAACTAACATCGCGCCATTTACCCCCTCCCCCATTTCAGGCTCAGCCTTCGTCACCTGTTAGGGCTTTAATTTGATAGCGGCTTCAACAAACTAGCCCTTGGTTGGGATTGATGGCAGTGAGATGGTTTTTGGCAGGGATGCCAAAGCAAGCCCTCACGGACGAGTTCACGGCGCTCTCATTGTCATTAATCTTAACCATGGGCAGGCGGATACCACAGATATGGCTTCAATATTAGTGATGTGTTCAGGCTGAATCCCGAACTTAATCCCTGTAGATGCATACAGCCTAAGCCAGCTTTGCTAAACTGCCCGCCATGGATGTTACAGCACTTTTAGACGGGTTAAACCCGCCACAACGAGACGCGGTTGCCGCGCCCTTAAATCACCAATTGGTCTTGGCCGGAGCAGGTTCCGGCAAGACTCGGGTATTGGTGCACCGTATCGCCTGGCTCATGCAAATAGAGCATCTCAGTCCGGGCTCTATCTTAGCGGTTACCTTTACCAACAAGGCCGCCAAAGAGATGCGCCAGCGTATCGAAGACCTCACCGGTATCAGCCCTCGGCATCTGTGGATTGGCACCTTTCACTCCCTCGCTCACCGCCTATTACGCATTCACTGGCAACAGGCTAACCTGCCAGAAAATTTCCAAATCATCGACAGCGACGACCAGCTGCGTTTAATCAAGCGCATCGTGCGCGCCATGAACATCGATGAAAAAGAGTTCCAGCCCAAGCAGGCGCAGCACTATATCAACTCGCAAAAAGACGAAGGCTTGCGCGCTAAACACATCCAACCGTTTAACGACAGATGGGCACAAACCATGGTGACCATTTACGGTGCCTACGAAGAGGCCTGTCAGCGCGGCGGCATGGTGGATTTCGCCGAGCTGTTACTGCGTGCCCACGAGCTATGGTTAAATCAGCCCGAGGTATTGGCGCAATATCAAAACCGTTTTCGTTTCATCTTAGTAGACGAGTTTCAAGATACCAACAGCATTCAATATGCCTGGCTCAGAGTGTTGGCAGGTAAAGTGATACCCATGATGGCGGTGGGAGACGACGACCAATCTATCTATGGTTGGCGGGGGGCAAAGATAGAAAATATTTTGCAGTTCAGTAAAGATTTTGCGGGGGCGCAAGAGGTTAAGCTCGAGCAAAATTATCGTTCCACCAGCAATATCCTCAACGCCGCCAACGCGGTGATCGACAACAACCCCAGCCGTTTGGGTAAAAAGTTGTGGACCGACGGCGAAGCGGGTGAGCCCATTCACCTCTACCAGGCCTTTAACGAACAAGACGAGGCGCGCTTTATTTGTGAGCAGGTCGAGCAATGGAAAATCAATAACTCTACTAAGCGTTATGAAAACATTGCCATCCTCTATCGCTCCAACGCCCAATCACGGGTGCTCGAAGAAGCCTTCATCCGCGCCGCCTTGCCGTATCGCATCTATGGTGGGCAGCGCTTCTTCGATCGCCTCGAAATTAAAAATGCCATGGCGTATTTACGCTTAATGCAGAACCGCCATGACGATGCCGCCCTCGAACGAGTCATCAACGTACCGGCCCGTGCCATAGGTGAAAAAACCGTGCAGCTGTTGCGTGACCTCGCCCGCGATGAAGGCAGCTCGTTATGGCAAGCGCTCATGCAGGGCATAGAACACAAGTTATTAACGCCCAGAGCCCTCACCTCGTTAAGCGGCTTTGCCAATTTAATCGCACAAATGGAAACCACTTGCAGCGGCATAGCGTTACACGAACAAGTGGATCACGTGATCAAAAGCAGTGGCTTGATTGAGCACCACCTCAAAGAAAAAGGCGAAAAAGCCCAGACCCGCCTCGAAAACCTAGACGAGCTAGTGACCGCCGCCCGCAGTTTTAATATGGATGAAGCCATAGAAAAACAGTTACAAAACGATGTGCCAGATGATGCTCTTATACAAAGCCCACTGGCGGCCTTCCTCGATCAATCGGCATTAGACTCGGGCGATACCCAGGCCGATGAATTTGCCGATAGCGTGCAGATGATGACCCTACACAGCGCCAAGGGTTTAGAGTTTCCTCTGGTCTTCTTGGCTGGTGTCGAGGAGGGTTTATTCCCCCATAAAATGTCGGCCAACGACCCCGAACGCCTAGAGGAAGAGCGTCGCCTGTGTTACGTGGGCATCACCCGCGCCATGGAACGCTTAGTCATCAGCTATGCCGAGAGTCGCCGCCTACACGGCCAAGAAAATGTTAATTCCCCCTCGCGTTTTATCGGTGAAATTCCCGCCGAATACATGCAAGAGGTGCGCTTGAAGGCCACCATCAAGAAACCCGTGTCTAACTTCTTTGGCACCAGTGCCGCCAAAGAAGCCACCGGCATGAACATCGGCCAGCGGGTGTGGCATGCCAAATTTGGTGAAGGCGTCATCTTAGATATGGAAGGGCAGGGCGCACAATCGCGCTTGCAGGTGTCTTTTGATTTCGACGGCACGAAATGGTTGGTGGCCGCCTATGCCAAGCTAACCGCCATGGAATAATGGGCTGCGACCAGAGGGATTCGGCTGCGGGGTGGTCAAGATTTCGGCCACGGGGTGGCCTCGTACGAGGGCAGCCCCTGCCCGAATCTTTTG
>CAJXIK010000131.1 GCA_913054445.1 uncultured Bermanella sp. | reverse complement strand
AACCGAGCAGCTCAAATAGAGGCACTAAACCTCTGAGCTGACGGGTACACAAAGTAACCCACTTTAACGTAAACTCACGCCATAGAAACAGTGCCAACCCCGACACTGCTGCTACCCCACAACCTCTCACCGACACACTTTAAAGTTTATGCTCACGGGCCAAATACTCATGACTCTGCATTTCTAACATGCGTGAGGTGGTGCGTTGAAATTCAAACTCCAAGCGACCGCTGCCGTAAATATTAGGAATATCGCTAGCGGCGGACATAATCACCTTCACTCCACGGTCATAAAACTCATCAATGAGGTTAATGAAGCGCCGCGCTAGGTCATCGTTCTTAGTGCCCATAACCGGGACATTACTAATAAGCACGGCATGGAATAGACAACCTAACTCGATGTAGTCATTTTGTGAGCGAGGGCCATCGCACAGGTCGTAAAAGTCAAACCAGGCGATATCGTCACAGACGGCGAGCGCAGGAATCTCACGCCCTAACACCTCGACACTGGTATTTTCTTCGATGTGATTAGCATCGGGCACTAGGCTATTAAAGCTTTTCTTGAGGCTCGCCTGAGCGCTGTCGTCCAGTGGAAAGTGATACAACTCGGCCTGCTCTAGGGTGCGTAATCGATAATCCACCCCACTGTCTACATTCACCACATCGGTATATTGGTTTAATGCCTTGATGGCAGGCAGGAAGCGGTCACGCTGTAAGCCGTTCTCGTACAAGCCATCGGGAATGATGTTAGAGGTGCTGACTAGGGTCACACCACGGGCGAACAACTCTTGCATTAGCCCCCCTAAAATCATGGCATCCCCTATATCCACCACGAAAAACTCATCGAAACAGATCACCATGTTTTCTCGTGCGATCTTGTCGGCAATGATGGTCAATGGGTTTTTTTGCCCGGACAGTGCATTGAGATCCTTATGGACGAGCTGCATAAAACGGTGAAAGTGGGTGCGCATCTTACGCTCGAAGGGCAAGGCATCGTAGAAGGTATCCACTAGGTAAGTCTTGCCACGGCCCACGCCACCCCAAAAATAGATGCCTTGAATGGGTTCTTTTTTCTTATTGCCACGGAAGAAGAGCTTTTTCAGGCCGGAGCGCTGCTGATTGATATTGTGGGCCGCCACCAGCTCATCATAGAGGCGTTGCAGGTGCATGACGGCCTTTTCTTGGTCGGCATCGTAGGAAAAATCATCCCGTTGTAAGTCTTTTTGATAAAGCTCTAATGGTGTCATGGCGCTTCGCTGCTGCAATATATTTCGAGTATGGAAAATAGGTACGATTGGTGGCGCAATGTACAGTTTACAGGGGCTAAAGGCAAATTAAGCCCGCCCCGCTCACCTAAAAATGCGGGGCCAAACTGCGCTTAATTTCTTTTTTCATGCGCACTAGCTGGCCGTGAAAAAAGTGGCTGGCCTCGGGGAAGTCGATGAACTCGGCAGGAGGGTACAGGCCGTCGCACCAGTCGCTTACCTCCTGATAAGGCACCACTTCATCTTGCCCACCCATGAGCACAGTGGTGGGGCACGCGAGGGGGGTGGCCAGCTCGAAGGGCGAATTAAGCACAGACGGGGCCACCAGTAACAGATGCTCTAGGGTGAGCGACGCATGGTCTTGCTTTAGCTCATAGGCCACCTTGGCCGCCACATATGCCCCAAAGCTGAAGCCCGCCAGAAACAATCGCTGCACATCATAGTGTGCAAGTAGCCAGCGCACGGCGCTTTGGCAGTCTTGCACCTCACCGCTTATCTCCCCGTACTGCCCAGCGCTACGTCCCACCCCGCGAAAATTAAAGCGTAAGACGTTGACCCCCAGGTCTAGATACGTTCGCGCCACAGTGGTCACCACCTTGTTATCCATAGTGCCGTCGAATAGCGGGTGTGGATGACAGACGATTAAAAAATCGCCACTGCCCAGCGAGGGGTGCAATACCCCCTGTAGCGCGCCAGCCTGCCCATCGATGATAATTTGTTCCAAGTTAGCGCCTCTCATAGCCTGTATTTTTCTATCACTAGCGGTGTTAAGCCCCCGCAGTTTTAGCTACACTTCCACGTTACACCGACATAGTAACAAAGCAGGTACACGCCATGAATGCGCAATTAATTTCTAGCCTATTTATTTTTGCGGTGGGACTGGGCATTGGTGTCTTATTGCAGCGCTATGTATTAAGCCGTGGCACTAATGTGGCTCTGCTGGAGCGTGAACTAGATAAGCTTAAGGGGCAACAGTTGCACCTTAAAGACGACATACAGCAGCACTTTCACCAGACCGCCAACCTTACCCACAGCCTCACCCAGAATTACCAGGCCCTGTACGAGCACCTAGCCAAAGG
Source organism: uncultured Bermanella sp. (assembly GCA_913054445.1). Taxonomy (GTDB): domain Bacteria; phylum Pseudomonadota; class Gammaproteobacteria; order Pseudomonadales; family Oceanobacteraceae; genus Bermanella. The sequence continues at coordinate 3,502 of CAJXIK010000131.1, read as the reverse complement.
CTCCGAACAATTCACCACGCAGCCCCTAACAGACCTTAAGAGCATGCTCGCACCTAGCCAAGACGACACCCCAGACCATAGCTCTTCACAACAAAGCGACGAGACAGACCCGCCAAAAAGTCCGCCAGAGAGCAGCCAACCTTAACAGCCATGTGCTTTATCGATAATTCGCTATATCTATATTGGCTTTTGGTATAAGTGGAACTCTTCTTATACCCCCTTGACGCTGGTATAGTAGCGCCATTATTAACCACTGTAGATTTTTTGATCACACAGAGCGATTCATGTCGGATTATAACCTTACACATTTAAAACAGCTTGAAGCTGAGAGTATCCATATCATTCGTGAAGTGGCCGCAGAATTTGATAATCCTGTGATGCTTTACTCTGTGGGTAAAGACAGCTCGGTGATGCTGCACTTAGCCCGCAAGGCCTTTGCCCCCGGTATCCCCCCCTTTCCTTTGATGCACGTGGATACCTTGTGGAAATTCAAAGAGATGATTGAATTCCGCGATAAGATGGCCGAGAAATCGGGCATGGAGTTGTTGGTGCACACCAACCCAGAAGGTATAGAGCAAGGCGTGGGGCCCTTTACCCATGGCTCAGGCAAGCACACAGATATCATGAAGACACAGGGCTTAAAGCAGGCCCTAGACAAGTACAAATTTGATGCCGCCTTCGGTGGTGCCCGTCGTGATGAAGAGAAGTCTCGCGCCAAAGAGCGCGTCTATTCTTTTCGCGATCAAAACCACAGGTGGGACCCTAAGAATCAGCGCCCAGAATTGTGGAATATCTACAACGGCAAGGTCAACCAGGGCGAAAGCATTCGTGTCTTCCCATTGTCTAACTGGACCGAGTTGGATATCTGGCAGTACATCTATTTAGAAGGCATCGAAATCCCCGATTTGTACTTTGCCGCCAAACGCCCCGTAGTTGACCGTGACGGTATGCTCATCATGGTGGACGACGAGCGCATGCCACTTAATGAAGGCGAAGTGCCCATGGAGAAGATGGTGCGCTTCCGTACTCTGGGCTGCTACCCGCTAACCGGGGCGGTAGAGAGCGAAGCTAACACCCTGCCCGAGATCATTCAAGAGATGCTGTTAACCACTACATCTGAACGTCAGGGCCGCGCCATCGACCACGACTCTTCAAGCTCCATGGAAAAGAAAAAACAGGAAGGTTACTTCTAATGTCACATCAGTCAGATTTAATCTCAGAAGATATTCTTGCTTATTTAAAGCAGCACGAAAACAAAGAAATGCTGCGCTTCTTGACCTGCGGTAACGTGGACGACGGCAAGAGCACCCTAATTGGTCGCCTACTGTATGATTCCAAGATGATCTTCGAGGATCAGTTGGCCGCCATTGAAAACGACACAACCAAACATGGCACCACAGGTGAAAAGCTGGACTTGGCCTTGTTAGTGGATGGCCTCGCCGCCGAGCGCGAGCAAGGCATCACCATAGATGTGGCATACCGTTATTTCTCCACCGAGAAACGCAAGTTCATTATCGCTGACACCCCAGGGCACGAACAATACACCCGCAATATGGCCACCGGCGCGTCTAACTGCGACCTAGCGATCATCCTCATCGATGCTCGTTACGGCGTACAGACGCAAACCAAGCGCCACAGCTTCATCGCTTCCCTATTGGGCATTAAGCATGTGGTAGTGGCGGTCAACAAGATGGACTTGCTGGATTTCTCTGAACAGAAATTTGAGCAGATCAAAGCCGATTACATCACGTTTGCTAGCGACCTAGCTATTCCTGATATTCAGTTTGTGCCGCTGTCGGCCCTTGACGGCGACAACGTGGTTAACCGCTCCGAACGCTCGAATTGGTATCAGGGTGAAACCCTGATGGAGATGCTGGAATCGGTGCAGATTAACGCCGACAAAAATACCGGCGACTTCCGCTTTCCCGTGCAGTATGTGAACCGCCCTAATCTAGATTTCCGTGGATTTTGTGGCACCGTCGCTTCGGGCACTATTCGCCCCGGCGACAAGATTAGCGCCCTGCCTTCCGGCAAGAGTTCCAGCGTGAAGTCTATCGTGACCTATGAGGGCAATCAGCAAGAAGCCTTCATCGGCCAGGCCGTCACCCTCACCCTAGAAGATGAGATCGACATCAGTCGTGGTGACATGATCGTTAAGTCCGACGAGCGACCCAATACCGCCAGCACGCTTAATGCCGATATTGTGTGGATGAGCGAAGATGCCATGAAGCCTGGTAAGGCTTACGACCTGAAGTTCTCATCGACGCCAAACACCGGTTCCATCTCCATGGTTCACCACCGGATAGATGTGAACACCCTTGAGAAGCATGACGCCAGCGAGTTAAAGCTAAATGAAATTGGCTTATGTGAACTCACCCTGAATAAACCCGTGGCCTTCGATGCCTATAAGAAAAACCGTGCCACCGGCGCATTTATTATTATAGATCGCCTCAGCAACGTGACCGTGGGTGCGGGTATGATAGTGGGTGCGGCACAAGCCAAAGACAGCGAGCAACTCAGTGCCGTATCGGCCCAAGAGAAAGCCAACCGCTTCGATCAGCAAGCTAGCGCTATCTTCTTCACCGGCAGTAACAAGCATGTCTTGGCGGGTGCGGTAGATCGCAAGTTATTCTCTTTAGGTAAGGCCGCGGCCTTAGTGAGCAGGGATGACCTAGGTGACAACGACGCTCAGGTGATTGCCAACATCATCAAGCAGGCCGGTTTGATTGCCCTGTGTACCTTCGAAGCCGAAGCGCCATGCGCGCTGGTGATCGATGCCGATAGTACCAGCATAGATTCAGCCATCGCCCAGATTCAGGATAAGGGCATTATCTAAACTGCCTCTGCTATAGCAACCCGCCCTTCTTAGGAGGTGCGGGTTTTTTTATGCCCGCCAGACGCTCGCGAGTTATTTCAAGATTAGCAATAAATCCTGGAGCTGCTCCACGGCATCCTTGCCTAAACTGGTTAAGTAACCACCATCTGACTGTGTCACTAGGCCTTTATCAAACAAGCGCTGAGTCGCCGCCACGTTTTCCAGCGTCGCATCGTGCTCATGGACCTTAAGCCCTTCTTGGAATGTAGATTGGTTAAAGAGAGACAGTATTGAGAGCTCTTGCAGCAAGTTTGTATTCATCCGTTTAGCCTACCCTTATTCTTAAAAATCGTTGATCGTTAAGTGCCTGTCTAATATAGGCTGAGAAAAGGCTGATTACCAGTTTAGCGGTACGTATGAAGTCTAGTGGCTAATACATAGGCGTAAATGGTGCAGTGATTATTGATTAACTTCACGAGGCTCACGACCATCGGCCACGGGGTGGCCTCCTACAAATGAGGCTAGGGCCGTACCGGACAAGGTAATTGACGTCTAATAGTTGTCATCTTCGCTTGCAGGACGGTCAGCGCAGATACCTTAAAGCCCAGCCAACCTGACTCTATGAGGGTTTGTCATGGCAGGGATGCCATGAGTAAGCCCACAGGGATGTGCTCGTGGCGACCCTTA
>CAJXIK010000130.1 GCA_913054445.1 uncultured Bermanella sp. | reverse complement strand
GGCGAGACTCGTGGCTCTATTTCACGCCTGTTCTTTGGCGAGCCTGAGGACAACTACCAAAAGTCCAAGCAAGATTTCAGCTTCTACCTAGGCCTCTATCTGTTTAATCGCTGGAAATCCGATGCCGATGTCAACTTTGCCGAGCTCATAGACTATTTGCAGAACGAACAGCAGAACCGCTTCTTGCTGGTACAAGACGACCTGGTTGATAGCCCATCAATTCTCAACTTCATCAAGAAGCAAGAGCACAGCCTAGCCCAGTTCATTCACGCTAAGTTGGATTACGACACGCAGGCCTTATTGGCCGATTATCAAACGGACGCCAACGAGGCACTGTTGGCAGGCCTTACCGAGTGCCTCAACAACATCATCAATGGTGCTAAAATCCCCAGCGATGTCACCGCCAGCATCAACCTCAATGATCACACTCAGCAGCTCATCAACAGCGTTGCCAGTGTCAGCACCGAGGTAAACCGCCGCATATTGGAAGATGCACTGGCCCCGTTCCTGCGCATTAAGCGTAACGATTCCTCCATCGACAAGACAGACGCCTCGGTCTTGGATGCCATATTGTTGGATGACCTGCGCGCTGAATTCATCAGCATCAGCCAAAATTTAATCATGTTTGGCAAGCTTTACGACTTCGTTATTCATAACCTAGTGAAAATTGCCAAGGAAGCCAAGGAGACTCACAGCCTATCGTTTACAGCCGTTAACGACCTCATCAGCCAGGGCCTAGAGCACACCAATCAGCTGAGCATTGCGCAGAACCACAAAGAAGAATTTGCCAATTGGTTTAAATACTTCATCGCTTCGAGTCAACGGGGTGAGTTTTTGATTCAAGTGGAAGAGTGGAAGAAGAACAGCTTCCCAAGAATCAGCGATACCTTGTTTGTTATCATCACCTTCTTCTTCGAGAAGTTGCTACCCGAATACTATAAGTCCAATGAAGGCCAGGACTACAACGGCCGCATCAACCCTTACAGCATTGGCCGCAAGAAAGACTTCTGGAACCGCTTAACCATCGCCTACTTCGACCTGCTTATTGAGGATGTGATCGACGGCGTTAAGAAGAGAAAAGTCACTAAGGCTCGTGCCTTTGTCGATCGTTTCTTCAATGACTTCGAAGAAATCAACGATCACCTCATGACCTCAGACCCAGTACAGTTTCCAGGTTTCAGGGGTTCCATCGAGAAAGCGTTAAATAATGACATCACCCCGTGTGGCGTCATCACCGGCTTTGCCACCATTAAGGTGGGCGATGAGAGTCGCCGCGTGGGCACACTCATCTCCAACCTGGATTTTCAGGCGGGTGCCTTCGACATGGCCAGCGCCGAGAAATTTTGTAAGCTCATGGTGGAGTGCGCACGTCATAACTACCCTATCGTCTGTTTTGTGTCTTCGGGTGGCATGCAAACCAAGGAAGGGGCCGCCGCGCTCTTTTCTATGTCCATCGTAAATGACCGCATCACCCGCTTCGTGCGTGATAACGATTTACCCATAGTGGTCTTTGGTTATGGCGACTGTACCGGCGGCGCGCAAGCCAGTTTTGTGACCCACCCACTGGTGCAAAGCTACTATTTTTCTGGCACTAACATGCCGTTTGCAGGGCAAATTGTGGTGCCTTCTTACTTGCCATCCACCGCCACTCTGTCTAACTATTTGTCGCAGGCCGACGGCAGCATGGCAGGCCTAGTAAAACACCCGTTTGTTGAAGAATTGGACGATCAGTTACGCGCCATCGACCCCGCCATTCCAGTGGCTCAGCGCAGTGTGGACGAAGTACTGGCACGCATTCTTAAAGGTTTCGTCACCCCAGAAAAAGCCCAGGCGAAAGAACTTGAAAACCTCGTTGAAGATAAAATATTCAACGAGGTTAAAAAAGTATTGGTACATGCCCGAGGCTGTACCGCCGAAAAGCTGGTACGTAAAGCCAAAGAAAACAACATTAAAGTGGTGCTGGTGCAATCCGACCCAGACATGAACAGCACCGCGGCCGACCTCCTGGATGACAACGACAGCCTAGTTTGCATCGGTGGTAATACCCCAGACGAAAGCTACCTAAATGCCCAGAGTGTAATTCGCATCGCCGAACTAGAGAAGGTCGATGCCCTGCACCCAGGCATAGGTTTCTTGTCAGAAAGCTCGCAATTTGCCGCCTACTGCGCCAACCACAACATTAACTTTATTGGGCCAAAAGTGTCCTCCATGGAAACCATGGGCAATAAATCCAACGCCATCAAGACTGCATTGAAGGCCGATGTGCCTGTGGTGCCCGGCTCGCTTGGCACCCTCACCACGTCAGCCATGGCGGCAAAGGTGGCCGACGAAATTGGCTACCCCATTATCCTCAAGGCGGTTCACGGCGGTGGTGGTAAAGGCATACAGGTAGTAGAAAACCCTGCCGACATTCACGAACTTTTCCACATGATATCTACCGAAGCCCGCAGCGCGTTTGGCAGCGGTGACATCTACCTAGAGAAATTTGTTACCTCTTTGCGTCACATCGAAGTACAAATTTTGCGTGACAGCCATGGCAATACTCGCATCCTAGGTTTAAGAGATTGCTCGGTACAAAGAAACAACCAGAAGATCATCGAAGAGTCCGCCTCATGTGCGCTGCCCAAGGAACTAGAGGATAAGGTCTACGCCTATGCCGAGAAACTGGCCGATGCCGTTGATTATAACGGTGCGGGCACGGTTGAGTTTATCTACAACCTAGATGTTAACGACGTGTATTTCATGGAGATGAACACGCGCTTACAGGTAGAGCACCCGGTCACCGAATTTGTCACCGGCATCGACATCGTCAGCGAGCAATTTAACATCGCCAGCGGTGGCGCCATAAGCGACATGAGCATCACTCAAGAAGGTTATGCCTTAGAGGTACGCATCAACGCCGAGAAAGGGGTGATAACCGGAGACGATATCCAATTCTTGCCAAACGCGGGTAAGATCACTAAATGTGCCTTGCCTAAAGAAGCGCATATTCAATTAATCAAATCCATCGACAGTAATAAAGAGGTCACCCCTTTCTATGACAGCATGGTGGTACAGATTATTTGTAACGGCACAGATCGTAATGACACCATAGCCAAGATGCTGAAATATCTGGACACGGTGGTGATCGAGGGTGTCAGCACCAATATTCCATTGCTGAAGGGCATCCTTAAAGATGACACTTTCATCAACGGTGAATATGACACCAATTACCTGCCCAAGTACCTGAAGCGCATCGATCAAGCCCAGCTGGTGAAGGACATGGAAATCAATGCCGGTTTGAGCGACCAAAGCGTTACTCTTGAATCGCTGACCATCGAGGGCTCCAGCGAGCTGAAAGTGCTGGCCCCAGCCAGTTCCATTTTCTACAGCTCATCCTCACCGAGCGAGCCTGCCTACGTGAAAGAAGGCGACATGGTCTCGGTTGATCAGACCCTGTGCCTAATGGAAGCCATGAAGATGTTTACCCCCCTCAGTCTTAAGTCCTTTAACGCTAAGGGCAATACGCTTTATGATGCGACATTACGGTATCAGATCGTGCGTATTCACAACGCCGAAGGTCAGCAAGTGAACCAGGGTGACCTGCTGTTTGTCATTAAACCCGTCACGTCGTAAGCCATCCCCCCCTTTTAGTCATCACACTAAAAGGGGGTTCTTCTTTCCCCATCTGCTTGTTATATTCCCCCTTCTATAGAGAACTGTTTATCTCTTTCCCTGTCCAATTTGTTTGAGCAGAGCGCGGTTCTTTACTGCACATGAAAGTTAACCCAGCTTGGGCTATGATGCTGCTTATTTTAGAAACATCGAGCCAAAGTATTTAATTGCACAGCTTAAGTGCTATAAATAATCTCAGACCCCTATTTTTTGCATGGTCATCATTCAAAAGGAATCTAAGTTAAATGTTGCGTCATCTACTGCTCTTCAGTGCCCTCGTTTGTTATTCGCTTACATCTCTCGCCAGCAGCGCAAAGGTTGAAATTTTAGAGCCTGCCTCCGAACATGCATTAACCAACCGCGCTGTGGTGCATCACCTTTACCAGCATCACTACTCCCGCAAGTATTTAAACGATGCCTTCTCAGAAAAAGTGTACGACCGCTACCTAAACATATTAGATAACACCCGTTCTTACTTCACCACAACGGACATCAGTGAATTTAAGTCCATGCGCTTAACACTGGACGACGCCATCAAAGCCAACGACCTAGAACCGGCATTCATCATCTACAACCGTTATCGCCAGCGCGCCATCGAACGGCTCGATTTTGCCCTACTGCTCATCAATAAGGGGGTCGATCACTTTAATTTCCACAAGGATGAGTCCCTTGAATTAGACCGCGAGAAAGCCGCCTGGGCAAAAGACAGCGCGGAACTGGATCAGCTGTGGCGTAAACGCATCAAAAATACCGTATTGAATCTCAAGCTTGCCAATAAAAAAGATCAAGACATCAAAGAGTTACTCATCAAGCGTTATGACAGCCAGTTAAACCGCATCAAGCAGATCAATGCCGAGGACGCCTTTCAGTCCTACATGAATGCCATCACCTACACCTTCGACCCCCATACCCAATACATGTCGCCTCGCAACAGTGAAAACTTCAACATCAACATGAGCTTATCGCTGCAAGGCATAGGTGCGGTGTTACGCAGCGAGAATGAAAACACCATCGTCGAAAGACTGGTGAGCGGCGGCCCAGCAAATAAGGCTGGCCAGCTTAAACCCAGCGATAAAATTATTGGTGTGGCCCAGGGTAAAAAAGACATGGTCGATGTTATAGGCTGGCGTTTAGATGAGGTAGTGGACCTGATACGCGGCCCTAAAGACAGCACGGTACGCCTGAACATCATATCGGGCAGCGGCCAAACCGAGACTCATAGAGTCATCTCCATCGTGCGTGATGAGGTCAAGTTGGAGGATCGTGCCGCCCAGAGCGAAGTACTTAACATAAAACGTGGCGATCAAGATTATAAAGTGGGTGTCATCGACATACCGGCCTTCTACGCCGACTTCGAGGCTAAAAATGCCAACGACCCCAATTATCGCAGCACCACCCGCGATGTGGCTAAACTGATTAAAGAGCTGCAAAAAGAAGGCATTAACGGCCTGATCATAGACCTACGCAATAACGGTGGCGGCTCTTTGGCCGAGGTAAACAACCTAGTGGGATTATTCATTCCCCAGGGGCCTACCGTGCAGGTTCATTACAGCTTCGGCCACACCCAAGTATTGGCGGATCAGGACCCAGCTCAGCTCTTTAAAGGGCCTCTGGTGGTGTTAACCAATCGCCTCAGTGCCAGCGCCTCGGAAATATTTGCCGGGGCCATTCAGGATTATGGGCGTGGCCTAGTGGTGGGCAGCCAGACGTTCGGTAAAGGCACAGTACAGACGCTCATCCCCTTATTTCGTGGCCAAATGAAGGTCACCAACGCCAAGTTTTATCGCATCAGTGGCGAGAGCACGCAGCACAGAGGCGTTATTCCCGATATTCTCTACCCTGAGATTTATGACATAGAAAAAATTGGCGAGAGCGCATTAGAAGAAGCCCTGCCCTGGGATAAGATTGCCGCCTCCAAATACAGCTCGCAAGGCAGCATTGTAAAAGTGCTACCCAGAGTGCGCGAACAGCACCAGCAACGCATTAGCACTAACCCGGACTTTGCCTACCTAAATGAGCAAGTTGTGTTCCTAAAGAAGTTAAGAGATGACACCACTATCTCACTCAACAGCAAGACACGAGAATCCGAGCGCAAAGACATGGAGCAACGCCGCCTCAGCCTAGAAAACAAGCGTCGAGCCGCTAAAGGGCTAGAGCCGCTTAAAGAGTTAAGCGACGATGTGGCAGACACACATTCAGCCGAGGGCGACCAAAAGAAGGAGAAGGA
>CAJXIK010000129.1 GCA_913054445.1 uncultured Bermanella sp. | reverse complement strand
CACTTACCCTCACCACACTTACCCTCAGCAGACTTAGACTTTCCACCGCATTTTCCTTCACCACACTTACCTTCGGCAGACTTGGCAGAAGACTCAGCCTTGCCACCGCACTTACCTTCGCCGCACTTTCCTTCCATGGCGACTTTATAGCCAGACTCTAAGGATTGAGAGGCGAACGGATTTTCGGCGGCAATTGTGCTGGTGGCGACGCTTGCCATTAGGCTCGCACCAAATGCCAATGCCAGTGGTTTCATTTTTGTGTTGCTCATGTGAGTCCCCTCATGCTTACTTTTTGGTTGATCGTGATTAAGTGAAAATAGCTCGTCGTGCTGTTTTCTATGCTTATAAGAGCAGCATAGAGGGAGAATAGTTCATTGCTAGCTCGGCTTTATTTTTAAGTCGCCAAAATAAAACAAGGGGGCCATTAGGCCCCCTGCGACTGCAACATATTATTGAGCCGAAATTAACACTTCTCGAGCACCACACTGCCGATGGAGTAACCTGCACCAAAGCTGCATACCACACCCAATTGACCGGCTTTTATATCATCTTTATATAAATGGAAGGCAATGATCGAACCCGCCGAGCTGGTATTGGCGTAGCGATCTAGGATTACCGGGGATTCCTCGATGCTGGCTTCACGGCCCAGCACGCGCTTTGAAATAAGCTTGTTCATGCTCAGGTTAGCCTGGTGTAACCACATGCGCGTGAGGTTCTCGGTGGGTATTGCCAGCTTGTCGAGCTGTGCGCTGATCTGTGCCGCCACCATAGGGCACACCTCTTTAAATACTTTACGGCCATTTTGAACAAACAATTTGTCTGGCTTAGCCAAGCCAGACTCATCACAGCGATTGAGGAAACCGGCGTTGTTGCGAATGTTGTTCGAGAAGACGGTCTGTAACTTAGTGTCAAGAATCTTGAATTGAGAGTCACTGCTGGCCTGCTCTATGTCTTCCAATATCACCGCGGTGCAGGCATCGCCGAAGATAAAGTGGCTGTCACGGTCACGGAAGTTCAGGTGGCCGGTGCAAATTTCTGGGTTGACCATCAACACACAGCGAGCAGAACCAGCTTGAATGGCATTCACAGCAGACTGTATGCCAAACGTGGCGGAGCTACAGGCCACGTTCATGTCATAGGCAAAACCGTCGATGCCCAAGGCGGTTTGCACCTCGACTGCCATGGCGGGATAGCCACGCTGTAAATTTGAACAGGCCACGATCACCATGTCCACATCGGCCACGGTTTTGCCTGCCTGCGCCAAAGCTTCCTTGGCGGCAGCCACTGCCATGTCACACTGCACGGAAGGCTCGTCGTTAGAGCGCTCGGCAATCGAGGGGGCCATGCGCTTAGGATCGAGGATGCCAGCCTTATCGATGACATAGCGGCTCTTGATGCCAGATGCTTTTTCGATAAAGGCACTGTTGCTCTCGGCTAAGGCCTCGACCGTGCCCGCTGCTATTTGCGCCTTGTTGCTTTCATTGTAATCGCTTACAAATGCATTGAAGGCGACCACGAGTTCATCATTTGAGATGGATTGGCTTGGGGTATACAAACCTGTACCACTAATTACCACTTGTTTCATATTATTCCCCTAACTCTCTCTTAAATACATACTGCTTTATAAACACACATAGGTGCCAAATTTGGACAAAACTATAATCTATTGCCTGACGCTTAGCTACATTACTGTTGCAGACTTTGCTGGGCTTTTGCCAACTGAGCCGACCAGCGCTTCTGCGAGACAGGTATGGCGGTCCCCAGCTCTTGTGCGAACAGCGACACCCTAAACTCCTGCATCATCCAATTTAACGGCAGTATTTCAGGGTAACAGTTTAAATCAGCCGGTAACTTGGCGATTAAACCCTTGTATTGGTCTTGCCAGTCAACCACCTTGAGCTGGGACAACTTGTCTTTTTGCAGGTTACCTTGCAACTTATCGAGGCGTACTATCATGGCCTTTATGTACCTAGGATAATGCTTGAGCCACTCAAACGAAACCTGTGCCATAAACCCTTTGGGCATGAGCACCTGAGTTTGATATTTAATATCACTCACCGCGAATGCAAAGGCGAGCTGCTTCTGTTGCTTCAATTTTTTATTAAGCAGGTGGTATTGCGCCATGATTTGTTTCACCAGCACCACCACCTCATCCAGCGTGCCGCCAATATCGCAGCGCCCCTGTTCTTTTATGGCGTTAAACTGCTGGGCGTTGCGTGGCAGCTCGGCAAAGTTGAAGCAGGTTTTAAACACTAGGCTGCTCACCGTGGTGAGCAACTCGGTTTTATTGCCTATGTTGGCGTAATAAATAATTTCTTGAACCAGGCGTTTCTGCACCTCTTTTTTAATCCAACTGACTTGCTCTGCCAGCTCCAGTTGCAGCAGCCTATAAACCGCCAAACGGGTTTGCACATGGGCTTCATCTTGACGCTCCATGAGCTTAAGGCTAACACTGGAATTGGCGTCCTTTAAGGCTGGGTACAGGGTTACCTGAATGCCCGCCTGCTGCAATTCATAGCGTTGCGGCAGTTCAATATCATCCCAGGCCGTTAATTTATCGCGCTCGAAATCGTTGCCGGTTACCTGCACCACGGCATTGGCTTGCTCGCCCACCTCTTCGAGCAACCGATGCCAGTCACGACCTTGCAACAATAAGCGATTGTCGCTGCCCAAGACCTTGATGTTCATGAGGTAATGTTGATCGACCTGCTGCGTGCTCCAGTCTGACGCGCTCACCTTAATGCGTTTTTTCTGGTAGATAAATTGTGCCAGCACCTCTTCTAGAGGCTGGTCACAAACCTGATTGGCCATTAAAAATTCGTCAACGAAATCCGGCACCGGCACCAGTTGCTTACGAATGGGTTTCCCTAAGCTGCGCACCATAGCAATGACCTTATCGCGAATCATGCCCGGTACCAACCACTGCAAGCGGCTTACTGGTAGCTGTTTTAACATGGCCGCCGGCACCGACACGCTCACACCGTCTTCTAAGTGCAGAGGTTCGAAGCGGTAACTCAATGGATAGAGCACACTGCCCTGAGTGAAATGATCTGGGTATTGCTGGGCGGTGATGTGCTCGGCACCGTGCTGCATCAAGAACGACTTGTCGGCTTTCAATAAACCCGAGTCTTGCTGCTGATACCACTTCTCAAAGCTGGCGGTAGAAGAGATGTGCGCGGCCACTCGCTCGCTGTAAAACTCAAACAAACGCTCTTCATCCACCACGATATCGCGACGGCGGCTCTTGTCTTCCAGCTCGGCTAAATCATCGATGAGCCTTTGATTGTATTTTAAGAAGTCACCCTTTACGCGAATATTGCCCTGCACGAGGGCCTCACGAATGAAAATATCATGGCTCACCTGCGCATCGATCGTGCCATAACTCACCGCCCGCTTAGGCACGATCACTAAGCCAAACAGTGACACTTGCTCGTAGGCCATGACTTGAGCCCGTTTAATGGACCAAAATGGCTCCATGTATTTTTGCTTTATTAAGTGCTTGGCCAAGGGCTCTAGCCATTCGGGTTCGACCTTAGCGTTCATGCGCGCATAGAGCTTGCTGGTTTCCACTAACTCGGCCGACACCACCCACTTGGGGCGCTTCTTAAAGATGCCGGAGCCTGGAAACAACAGGAAGCGCCGATTTCTCGCCCCTTTATAATCGTTGTCGTCGGATTTCTGTCCCACATGGCTCAACATGCCAGACAGTATGGCCTGATGAATGGTGCTGTAGGCCGCTGGCGTGCTGTTTTGCGTTAACTTTAAGTCCTTACATTGCAACTTTAATTGGTGGTGAACATCACGCCACTCACGCATGCGCATGTAATTTAAAAAATGTTTCTTACAAAACTGACGCAACTGATTATTGGTGCAGGTCTGGCGCTCCTCTTCGAAACGCTGCCAAATATTGAACAGGGTTAAGAAGTCACTGTCTTCATGTTTAAATTCGGCGTGCTTTTGATCGGCCGCCTGACGGTGTTCTACGGGGCGCTCCCTGGGGTCCTGAATACTCAGGGCGCTGGCAATCACCATTAACTCCGCCAGACACCTGCGCTTATCTGCCTCGAGCAGCATGCGCCCAATGCGCGGATCCACCGGCAGGCGCGATAACGCACGGCCCACTTGGTTAATCTGATTGCTGGCCGACACCGCGCCTAATTCTTTTAACAGGTTATAGCCGTCTCTCACGAAGCGATTGTCTGGCGCATCCACGAAGGGAAACTCGCTGACATCGCCGAGCTTTAACGACAACATTTGCAGAATCACCGCCGCCAAGTTGGTGCGTTGGATCTCGGGGTCGCTAAATTCGGCACGCGCGTTAAAATCTTCTTCGCTGTAGAGGCGAATACAGATGCCCTCGCTGACGCGTCCACAGCGCCCCTTACGCTGATTGGCACTGGCCTGGGAGATGGCTTCGACGGGTAACCTTTGCACCTTGGAGCGATAACTGTAGCGGCTGATACGGGCCACACCCGAGTCGATTACATAGCGAATACCAGGCACGGTAAGCGAGGTTTCGGCGACGTTGGTGGCCAAAATGATACGCCGCATGCCCGACAGCGGATTAAAAATTTTGTTTTGTTCTTTGTTGTTGAGGCGCGCATACAGGGGCAGAATCATCGTGCTGCGCAGGTTGGCTTTCTTCAATATCAAGGCCGCCTCACGAATTTCACGTTCGCCACTGAGGAACACCAGCACATCGCCCATTTGCCTGCGACGCGCATCTTCTTGCTCTAATTCTTCCACCGCCTGCACGATGCCTTGATAGAGGTCGCCTTCATTTTCATCCGCGCCCTCTTCCTCTTTGCTCTGATCTAACAAGGGTCGGTATAGAGTCTCCACCGCAAAGGTGCGGCCGGATACTTCGATGGTGGGGGCGTCATCGAAGTGCTTAGAAAAACGCTGCACATCTATGGTGGCCGAGGTAATGATGACCTTTAAATCTTTGCGTTTGAGCAACAGCTGCTTTAAATAGCCCATTAAGAAGTCGATGTTTAAACTGCGCTCGTGGGCTTCGTCGATGATGATGACGCTGTATTTATTGAGGAATTTATCGTGCTGCGTCTCGGCCAACAAAATACCGTCGGTCATGAGTTTTACCAGCGTGCTGTCATTGGAATGATCGGAAAAGCGAATCTGGTAACCAATTTCATTGCCCAGCTCGACCTTCACTTCTTCACTTATGCGCTGCGCCACCGAACGAGCGGCAATTCGCCTCGGCTGGGTATGGGCGATTAACCCGAACTGAGCGAGCCCCAGCTCTAGGCATATCTTCGGTATTTGCGTGGTTTTACCCGAACCTGTTTCACCGGCAATGACCACCACCTGATTTTCGTCGATGGCACGACGTATGTCATCACGCTTCTGACTGATGGGGAGACTATCATCGAAAGAAATATGCGGCGTCGAATCCAGCCGCGCCTGGGCCAACTCTACGTTTTTAACCACCTGTGCGGAGAGGCGAAATAAAGCATCCTCGTAAGGCTTACCCGCCTGCATCGACTGCTTTATTTTTGTAATATTGCGGGCGAAGGAAAAACGCCTTTGCAGCATACAGGCTGGGATTAATTGTTCGAGTTGCTTCAATTGTTTTTGTTGTTCTGTCACTGCGTATCAATGCCTACAGGTAAATTTTTGAATTAAAATAACGGCCTTACACTTTGTACATTCGCACTTCTTGGCATCCCTGCCAGCGTACTATTATTTAAACCACTGGCTAACTTCGGGTGCACCAGACAGACTCAGCGTTCACATATGAAACTGCCTGCCCATAGCTGGGGTTAACAACACTGAGGTCGCCGTCAACCCCTCCCTGGGGGCTTGCTTTGGCATCCCTGCCAAAAACCACCTCATTGCTGTCAACCCCAGCCATGGGCCAGTTCTCTGA
>CAJXIK010000128.1 GCA_913054445.1 uncultured Bermanella sp. | reverse complement strand
GGAGCAATAAAGTTGTTAACAGCTATCATTTATTCACCAGAAAGCCTCTTTTGTAAACCTAGGCAGACCTTATTAAGCTGGCAAGCTATAACTGGATATTTTATTGATTTGAAGAGTTAATTACACCTCCTGACTCCCGTGGCCGCAACCTGTTAGTTCGGCCTATACCCACCTACACGTTAACACCGCTCGGTCAGCCTGCTTTCAACCAGCAGGTTGCGCGCTAAAAACGACCACTGCAACGGCCAATTATTAAGCGGCTTATTGCTAAACTCGCTGCGCACATACTGGCGAATGCGGCCTTCCACAAAGGCCAGCAACAAGTTGGCGGCGGCACCGGCTTCTATGCTGCTCACCTGCTTATCACGTAACTCGGCTTCCCTTAATATTTGTTTGAGCTGCGTTTCTAGGCGCTCAAAAAACTGCGCCACCCTAATGCGTAAGCGTTCGGTTTCTCCGGCCAAGGCATCGCCAGTTAAGATACGGCACATGCCGGGGTTTTTTTCGGCGAAGGTGAGCACTAGGGTCATGGCGTGTTCGATGCGGGCATAGGTGCTGTCGTGCTCGCTACGAATGCGATTGATGCGCGTGAAGATAGTGGCTTCAATAAATTCTATGAGCCCCTCAAACATCTTGGCTTTGCTGGGGAAGTGGCGATACAGGGCCGCCTCGCTGACCCCCACCTGCTTGGCGAGGCTGGCGGTGGTGATGCGAGCGCCGGGGTTGATTTCCAGCATGTGCGCCAGCGCCTGCAGAATTTGCTGTTTGCGCGAAGGTTTCTGTTCGGGTTTTGTCATACGTATATTTTTTGCGGCAACCACAGGAATGGAGTTTTTTTAGAGGTTAGTATCCTAATGTCACTGCCCGCGGGGTGCAACGTAAAAATCTGTTTTCGTTCGCCAGCCTTTAGTCGTTCGAGGCTGGCTAGGAATTGCTCACGCTTGTTAAGCGTTGGTGATGAGGGTACCCACCCCTTCGTCGGTGAATATCTCTAACATAGTGCTGTGATTAACGCGGCCATCGATGATATGTGCGCTGCTCACGCCGCCCTTTACCGCATCGAGCGCACATTGAATCTTGGGCAGCATGCCGCCGTAGATCGTGCCATCCTCGATAAGGTCATTCACCTGTTGGGTATTTAAACCAGTTAAAATACCGCCTTCTTTGTCCATGAGGCCGGCGATGTTGGTGAGTAGCAATAGCTTTTCGGCACCCACTGCCTCGGCCACCTTGCCCGCCACGAGGTCGGCATTGATGTTGTAAGACGCGCCGTCCTTGCCCACGCCGATGGGGGCAATCACCGGAATCATGTTCGATGTGGCGAGCATGTCTAGCACGTCGGTGTTGATGCTGAGCACTTCGCCCACATGACCGATGTCGATGATCTCCGGCTGTTGCATGTCGGGGCTTTTTTGCGTGACCTTCAACTTAGTGGCTTCAATGAGCTTGCCGTCTTTACCGGTTAGGCCCATGGCGACGCCGCCATTTTGGTTGATGAGGTTAACGATGTCTTTGTTGACGAGGCCACCCAAGACCATCTCTACCACGTCCATGGTTTGGCTGCTGGTGACACGCATGCCGTTGACGAAGTGACTTTCGATATTTAAACGGTCTAATAGGCTGCCAATCTGTGGGCCGCCCCCGTGTACCACAATAGGATTGATGCCGATGACCTTTAGCATCACCATGTCGCGGGCGAAGCTGTGTTTTAAATCGTCTTCGGTCATGGCGTTGCCGCCGTATTTGACGACGATGGTTTTACCCACGAAGCGTTGAATATAAGGCAGCGCCTCACTTAAGACTTGGGCGACATTAAACGCGGCATCACGGGTTAAAGGCATGGCAGTTCGCATATTGGCATAGGGATTTTGAATATGGCGGCAGTATACGCTCAGTGGCTATTATTAGGTAGGTTGATTAGAGCAGGGCATTTAAATCACACTCTAGGTTGGGCAGTACCTGCTGCAGCTGTCGCGTCATGAGCGCCATGTTGACCTCTAGGCTGGCTTGATCCTCGGCCTCAAACCTTAACGTTAAGCATGGGGTGGTGTTGCTGGCGCGTATTAGGGCCCAGCCTTTCTGTAGGTTGACCCGTATGCCGTCTATGGTGCAAGTATCCATGCCTTTAAAGGCGTGATGGCGCAGCAGCGTCATGATGGAAAATTTTTCGCTGTCTGCTACCGGCAGTTGCATTTCTTCGGTGGCCACCAGTTGTGGAAACTGCCCCATTAGCTCGCTTAGTGATTGAGCCTGCGCCGCCAACAACTGGCACAGCCTAAGGCCTGCGTAGATGCCATCATCCACTCCTAGGCCACTGTCATCGTTAAATATAATGTGGCCGCTGAGTTCGGTGGCGAACACGGCGTTAGTCTGTTTGATGGCGCGTTTCATGCTGGTGTGGCCGGTGGCGATCATCATGGGCTGGCCGCCCCATTGCGCCACATACTGCTGTAGTTGCGCACTGCATTTCACATCGAATAACACGGTTTGCCCCGTGTCTGGCGGGCAGGTACTGGCGCTTAGCAACTCCTGCACAAACAGTAGGCTTAAGCGGTCGGGCAAGATGGCGTTACCGAGGTTATCGACCACGCCGATGCGGTCGGCATCGCCATCGAGGGCAAACCCAAAGTCGGCCCCTTCTGCTAGCACTTTTTCTTGTAGCCACTTTAAATTTTTGCTCTTGGCGGGGTCGGGGTGATGCAGAGGAAAATCACCGTCCACGCCACAGGCGATTTCGATGACGTCCACCCCTAAGGTGCGCAGTGCCCTGCTGGCGACGGGGCCGCCGATGCCGTGGCCCGCATCGAGCACCACCCGCAATGGACGCTTAATGGTTAGCCCGTGCGTGAGGCGCTGTTGGTAGTCGTCCAGCAGGTGGCTGGCGTCTTCTATGGTGCCCTTGCCCTCTGAGAACAGCCCCAGCTGAATACGCGACAGCAGTATTTTAATGTCTTCGCCACTGCGCGGCGAGCCTGCCACAGCAATCTTGATGCCGTTGTCTTGCTTGGGGTTGTGGCTGCCGGTGATCATGGCGCAGCTCTGAGCGTCTTGCTTGATGGCCCAGAAGGCGTTGGCGGTGGGGGCTGCGCCCATGAGCTTGACGTGACAGCCGCTGCTGCAAATGCCGCTCACCAGAGCGTCGCGCAGGGTAGGGCTAGAGTGGCGGCCATCCCACGCCACAAAACAACACTGCTGCTGGGCCATTAAGATCTCGCTGCCTAGGGCTTTACCAATTAAGCGGGCAATGGTCTCGTTTAGCTTGAGCGGGTACTGGCCGCGAATGTCGTACTCGCGGAAAATCTCGGTGGCAATGTTCAGCATGTAGAGCGCCCTTAACCTCGGTAATTACTGGCTGCCGGTGGAACCAAATCCGCCTTCACCGCGCTCGGTGGCGGCAAACTCTGTCACTAAATCGAACTCGGCCTGCACCACTGGCACGATAATTAGCTGGGCGATGCGTTCGCCCACTTCCATGGTGAAGGCGTGTTCGCCACGGTTCCAGCAGCTCACCATTAACTCGCCTTGGTAATCACTGTCGATTAAACCCACGAGGTTACCGAGCACGATGCCGTGTTTATGGCCGAGGCCCGAGCGCGGTAAGATCATGGCGGCGAGGCCCTGGTCTTCGATGTAAATAGACAGGCCGGTGGGGATGAGCTTAGTCTCGCCTGGCTTGAGCACTAGGGTATCTTCTAGGCAGGCGCGTAGGTCTAAACCCGCGCTGCCTGCGGTGCCGTAGTGGGGCAGGGGGATGTCATTGCCTAAGCGCTTATCTAACATTTTTACCTGAAAACGTTTTTTCATCTTAATCTCGGTTACAGCTTGTTGCTAATGGTGTTAATGATTTGTTGGGCTAGGTAGTACTTTGTGGCGCGGGGGAACGGCGTCTGCGAGGCCGCATCTATGATGATGATGGCGTTATCCTCGCTGTTGAAACCGATCTCTGGGTTGCTCACGTCGTTGGCGATAATCATATCTAGGTTTTTTTTCACGAGCTTACCACGGGCATAGGCCAGTACATCTTGCGTCTCGGCGGCAAAGCCCACGGTGAAGGGTTTGTCGGCGCTGGCCGCCACGGTGGCGATGATATCGGGGTTTTTGACTAAGCGAATGCACATGTCGTCGTCATGCTTTTTAATTTTTTGCGTGGCGACATCTGCCGCGCGGTAATCGGCCACCGCCGCCGCCCCGATAAACACGTCACACTGCGGCAGGTGCTGTTGCACGGCGTCGAGCATCTGTTGAGCGCTGGCTATATTAACCCTGTCTACCCTGTCTGGGGTGGCGAGGTTAACCGGCCCAGCGATGAGGATGACATGCGCGCCCGCTTCCATCGCTGCCGTGGCTAGGGCAAAGCCCATCTTACCGCTGCTGTGGTTGCTAATATAGCGCACTGGGTCGAGGGCCTCGCGGGTGGGGCCAGCGGTAATCATGACGGTTTTGCCACTGAGTGACTGATTTTCAAATTGTTGCGCTAGGGTTTGCGCCAGTGCCAAGGGTTCAATCATGCGCCCCGGGCCCACGTCGCCACAGGCCTGCTGGCCCGCGTCTGGCCCCCAAATTTGAATGGCTTTGAGGCGTTGTATTTTCTCAATGTTGGCCTGGGTGGCAGGGTCGAGCCACATGGCTTGGTTCATGGCCGGAGCGATGGCCAAGGGGGCGACGCTGGCTAAGCACAAAGTGGTGAGCAGGTCATCGGCGGCACCGGCCGCCAGTCGCGAGATAAAGTTGGCGCTGGCGGGTGCAATTAAGATGTAGTCGGCCCACTTGGCCAGTTCGATATGGCCCATGCCCGCCTCGGCCTCTGGGTCGAGCAAGCTGTGGTGTACCGGATTAGCCGATAGCGCCTGCAAGGTGAGGGGGGTGATAAATTCTTGTGCCCCCGCTGTCATCACCACCCGCACTTGGCTGCCCGCACCGCTGAGGGCCCGTACTAACTCTGCGCTCTTGTAGGCGGCAATGCCGCCGGTGATGCCCAGTAAAATTCGTTTATTGCGTAACCTGTGCACCCTACTTTCCTTTATTGCCCTTCAGACCTTGGCGCAGTATAACAATATATGCAGGGATGAAAAAATTACCTTTAAGGGAAAACGGATGACCATTAAAGATTGGCCAAAAGCTGAGCAGCCGCGAGAGAAGCTGCTGGCCCAAGGTGCGGCTCAGCTGAGCGATGCCGAGTTGCTGGCGATTTTCTTGCGCATCGGCAGCAAGGGTAAGAGCGCGGTGGATCTGGCTCGTGACCTGCTTGTTGAATTTGGTGGTTTGCGGCCCATCTTGGAAGCGTCTCGACAGCAGTTCTGTGCCCACCTTGGCCTCGGCCCTGCTAAGTTTGCCCAGTTGCAGGCGGTACTGGAGATGGCGCAGCGCCATTTACAACAAGACCTGCAACGTCAGGATGCCTTCACGAACCCAGAATTAGTGCGTACTTATCTTAGCAGTCGCCTGCGGCACCGGCAGCATGAGGTTTTTAGCTGCCTGTTTTTGGATGCCCAGCACCGGCTCATCACCTACGAAGAACTGTTTCACGGCAGCATAGACGGTGCCAGCGTCTACCCCAGAGAAGTGGTGAAACGCACCTTGGCCCATAACGCGGCGGCGGTGATCTTCGCCCATAACCACCCATCAGGGGTGGCCGAGCCCAGCGTCAGCGATGAACGCATCACCGAGCGCCTCATCAAGGCCCTGCAATTAGTGGAGGTGCGTACCCTAGATCACTTCATCGTGGGGGAGGGGCAGGTGGTTTCCATGGCAGAACGTGGCATGTGTTCGCTCTAGCCTTGCTTCTCTTACTTGCCCTGCCAGTTCGATTTGATCGAGATTTAGCGGCTTAGCGGATTTAGATTAAAGTTGGGTTTAGTGCTTTTTTAGGGTGTTCGAGGCATCGCTACATGGATGTAGATTATTAGGGCTTTGCAGGAGCAAAAGC
>CAJXIK010000127.1 GCA_913054445.1 uncultured Bermanella sp. | reverse complement strand
TGATCGAACATCATGCGGGTAATTTACCGGCTTGGTTGGCACCGATTCAGGCGGTGGTTTTGAATATTACCGACAATCAGGGTGAATATATTCAAAATGTGGCCAAAATTCTTGCGAAAAGCGGTATTAGAGTGCAATCGGACTTGAGAAACGAGAAGATCGGCTTTAAAATTCGCGAGCACACTTTACAGAAGGTTCCCTACCTCTTAGTCGCAGGGGACAAAGAAGTGGCTTCTAACATGGTGGCGGTGCGTACTCGTTCCGGTGAAGACCTAGGCACAATGAGCCCAGCAGACTTTGCCCAGTTATTAAAAGACGATGTCGCCAGCCGCGGCCAAAACATTAGTTTGACGGAGTAATCACAATTAGACGCGATAACAGAAATAACCGAGCACGTCCTGAAAGGGCATCTATTAACGAAAACATTAAGGCTCGGGAATGCCGACTAATTAGTGCTGAAGGGGAACAGCTGGGCATTGTGTCCATGCGTGACGCCCTTGAGAAAGCTCAAGAAGCCAGTCTAGATTTAGTACAAATCTCTGACGGCGATCCTATTGTTTGTAAGATTCTAGATTACGGCCAAAAGCTGTATGAAGAGAAGAAACAAAAGGCCGCCGCCAAGAAGAAGCAGATTCAAACCCAGGTTAAGGAAATTAAATTCCGTCCTGGTACTGAAGACGGGGACTATCAGGTGAAACTTCGCAACCTGATTAAGTTTCTAGAGCATGGGGACAAGACTAAGATTACCTTGCGTTTTCGCGGTCGTGAGATGGCTCACCAAGAATTGGGCATGAAGCTACTGAAGCGAGTTGAGAATGATCTTTCTGAACTCGCCAACGTAGAGTTGCGCCCTAAGATGGAAGGCCGTCAGCTAACCATGGTGTTAGCACCCATCAAGAAAAAGTAGGCAGTTAGGTCAGTATAAAGCGTTATTCAACTTATTGGGCGCAAGCCCAGTAGCCGTAATAGCCACCTTCTGCTGTTATATTAACAATGCGAGTGAGATTTTTTTAGCATGTCTAAAATTAAAATCAAGAGTCATAGTGGTGCTGCAAAGCGCTTCAAAAAGACTGGTAACGGTTTCAAGCACCGTCAAGCACACCGTGCTCACATCTTGACCAAAAAAAGCACCAAGCGTAAGCGTCATCTACGTTCTCAGTTGCAGGTTCATGCATCTGATGTTCCGTTGATCAAACGTATGCTTCCTGGCGTTTAATTTTTAATTGGTTTAAGAGGAGTTTAAAATGGCTCGTGTAAAACGTGGTGTTGTCGCCCGTCGTCGTCATAAAAAAGTATTAAAGCAAGCTAAAGGTTATTACGGTGCACGTTCACGTGTATTCCGTGTAGCTAAGCAAGCGGTCATCAAAGCGGGTCAATACGCTTATCGTGACCGTCGCCAGAGAAAGCGTCAGTTCCGCGCCTTGTGGATCGCACGTATCAACGCTGGTGCGCGTATAAATGGTTTGTCTTACAGCCGTTTCATCAACGGTCTGAAAAATGCTTCTATCGAAATCGATCGTAAAGTATTGGCTGACCTGGCTGTTAACGAGAAAGGTGCTTTTGCTGCATTAGTTGAAAAAGCTAAAGCCTCTCTTTAAATTTAACTGGGCTGTGCCCGCTTAAATTAAGCAGTTAACAAGAAGTGCTAATAATCTAATCATTATTAACGCTGTCTTGTATCGAATAGGGGAAGGGCTTAATAAGCGCTTCCCCTATTTTATGTGCAGGATGCACGGTATGTCGCGATGCTATGGCTGGCAAAGAGCGGCGCATTCGGCGGCTAGTACAACCTTATTGCTGGCCCTGAGGATTGATTGCCATATTTTATGGAGGTCACTCATAAAATATGGCAATCAACCCTCTTTTAATCTGCGTAACAGTGCTCGTGATACTTAAATTGCGGTTTAGAGTGCTTTGATGTGCGTAGAAATCGTTTTTGGAGCTGGAAAAATTGGAAAACCTACAAGAATTGGTGTCAGCCGCGCTGGCTAACGTTGACCATGCGCAGGGTGTGCAGGCGCTAGATCAAGTACGCGTAGATTACCTGGGTAAGAAAGGCCAGATCACGGCCTTGCTTAAGACATTGGGCAAGCTGAGCAAGGAAGAGCGTCCCCTAGCCGGTGCTAAGATCAACGAAGCCAAGCAGCAGGTAGAAGTGGCTATCGCGGCTAAAAAATCCCTGTTAGAGGCTGCCGAGCTTAACAAGAAGTTGGCGTCCGAGACGGTTGATATTACCTTGCCTGGCCGTGGCCAGAAAACCGGTGGCCTGCACCCAGTTACCCGCACCTTGCAGCGCATCGAGAGCTTCTTTAATAGTGCTGGCTACAACGTGGAGGTGGGGCCAGAGGTGGAAGATAACTTCCATAACTTTGATGCGCTCAATA
This sequence comes from uncultured Bermanella sp., assembly GCA_913054445.1. Classification (GTDB taxonomy): domain Bacteria; phylum Pseudomonadota; class Gammaproteobacteria; order Pseudomonadales; family Oceanobacteraceae; genus Bermanella. The sequence goes on along the minus strand of CAJXIK010000127.1, from coordinate 3,657 downwards.
TCCCGGCTCACCACCCCGCCCGCGCCATGCACGACACGTTCTATTTTGATGCGCAAACTCTGCTGCGAACCCATACCTCGCCGGTACAAATTCGCACCATGGAAAAGCAAGAGCCGCCCATTCGTATTATCTGTCCGGGCCGTGTTTATCGTTGTGACTCCGATCTAACTCATACTCCCATGTTTCACCAGGTAGAGGGTTTGCTGGTGGATAAAAACGTCAGCTTCGCCGATTTAAAAGGCACCGTGCAGCAGTTTTTACGTGTCTTCTTTGAAGACGAGGAATTAAATGTCCGTTTCCGCCCGTCCTATTTCCCCTTTACCGAGCCTTCTGCCGAGTTTGATATTGAGTGGGCCGCCAGCAAAACCGGTTGGTTAGAGGTGGGTGGTTGCGGCATGGTGCACCCTAATGTGCTAACCGCCAGTGGCGTGGACCCCGAAAAATACATGGGCTTTGCCTTTGGTTTAGGGGTAGAGCGTCTGGCCATGTTGCGTTATGGCGTGAGTGACTTGCGCATGTTCTTTGAGAATGATTTGAAATTCTTAGAACAATTTAATTAGAGAATTGTGGGAGCGGCTGACGCGCGCTGAAATGTTTAATGGCGATCATTCGCGTGTAAGCACGCTCCTACGGGGCATGGCCCCCGCATAAAAGAAATTTAGGAAATAAAACATGAAATTCAGTGAAAGCTGGTTAAGAGAACAGGTTAGCCCAGCGCTGACCACGCAACAATTAACGGCCCAGCTTACAATGGCAGGGCTAGAAGTAGACGGCGTTGAGGCGGTGGCCGCAGACTTTACTGGCATTGTGGTGGGGCAGGTGGTTAAGCGTGAACAACACCCAGATGCCGATAAACTCAGCCTGTGTCAGGTGAGCGATGGCACGGAAACCTTTCAAATCGTGTGTGGTGCCAGCAACGTGCGGGTAGGTTTAAAAATCCCATTCGCGAAAATTGGCGCGCGGCTACCTAGCCCGGATGGTAAGGGTTTTAAAATTAAAAAAGCCAAGCTGCGTGGCGTCGAAAGTTTCGGCATGCTGTGCGCGGAAGCTGAGATGGGCATGAGCGACAGCTCCGACGGCTTGATGGAATTACCCGCCGATGCGCCCCTGGGTAAAGACATTCGCGAATATTTACAGTTGGATGATAGCGTCATAGAAGTGGACCTAACCCCTAACCGTGCGGACTGCCTGAGTATTAATGGCTTGGCCCGTGAAGTGGGTACGCTCAACAAAGAAGACGTGATGGCCCAGCAAGTGGCCGACGTCGCGGCGACGATCGATGACAGTGTCGCGGTCACGTTAAGTGCGGTGGATGCATGCCCTAAATATCTAGGTCGTGTCATTAAGGGGGTTAACGTACAGGCGCAAACCCCGTTGTGGATGGTCGAGAAGCTGCGCCGCAGTGATATTCGCGCCATCGACCCCATAGTAGACGTGACCAATTTTGTCTTGCTGGAGATGGGGCAGCCCATGCACGCCTTCGACATGGCTAAGCTGGATGGCGGCATCGACGTGCGCATGGCGAAGTCTGGCGAGGCGTTAACCCTGCTTGGTGGCCAAGAAGTCACCTTAAGCGACGATACCCTAGTGATAGCGGATCAGTCCAAGGCATTGGCCATCGCCGGTGTCATGGGCGGGGAGTTCTCTGCTGTTAGTGGTGATACTCAGGATATCTTTTTAGAGCTGGCCTATTTTAACCCAGTGTCCATCGCCGGTAAGGCGCGTAACTACGGCTTGCATACCGATTCCAGCCACCGATTTGAACGCGGTGTCGACTACCATCTGCAAGCCAAGGCGGCCCAGCGTGCCACTCAGTTAATTCTGGATATCTGCGGTGGTCAGGCTGGCCCCGTGGTGCAGGCCATTGATGAATCGGCCATGCCTAAGCCGCTCGAAGTCACCTTGCGTGCCGCGCGCGTCAAGCAAGTGCTGGCCCTAGAGCTTCCGGCTGCCGAAATCGAAGAGATGCTTACTCGCTTGGGCATGACGGTTGCCAACATAGAAGGGGGGTGGCGTGTCGATGTGCCGAGCTATCGTTTCGATATTGCCATCGAGGCGGACTTAATAGAAGAAATCGCCCGTATCTATGGTTATAACTTATTGCCGGTTAACACACCGCAGGCGGCCCTCGAGTTAGCGGTTCAGCCTGAAGTCAACACGGCCATACAAACCATCAAGCACTTCTGGGTAGACCGTGGTTATCAAGAGGCGATCACTTATAGCTTCGTGGACCCTAAGACGCAAAAGCTAGTGGATCCCAGCGTCGACGGTCTCGAGTTGGCGAATCCTATCTCTGCCGACATGAGCGTCATGCGTTCCACCCTCTGGGTGGGTTTAATCAAGGCGGCCGAGCACAACCTTAATCGTCAGCAAGAAACGGTGCGTTTATTCGAGACCGGTTTGCGCTTCATCCCTAAAGATGGCGAGCTAGACCAGCATCAGGTTATCTCTGGTCTGATCTGTGGTTCTCGCCTAGTCAAAGGCTGGAGCAATGGCAGCGATAAAGTAGACTTCTTCGATTTAAAAGGCGATGTGGAGGCCATGTTGGCGTTGGGTGGCGATGCCGATATCCGCTTCGAGGTGGGTTCTCACTCAGCCTTGCATCCAGGCCAGTGTGCCGCCATCTTTAAGGGCGACAAGCAAATTGGTTTGCTGGGGGCGCTGCACCCAGAGCTACAGAAGAAACTGGGCATCAAGACTCAGTTGTATGTGTATGAATTGGTACTGGCCGATGTTCGTGAAGGCGTGCTGCCTGAATTTAAGGCCGTCTCCAAGGTGCCCGAAAGAAACTACGATCTGGCTTTCATTGTGGAAGAGTCGGTACAGTGGAGTCAGGTGGAGCACATCATCCGTAAGAACGCTGGAGAGCTGCTGACGAACGTTACACTGTTTGACGTCTATCGCGGCCAAGGCATTGAAAACGGTAGAAAAAGTCTGGCACTAGGCTTGACGTGGCAAGATCCTTCACGCACTCTTAATGATGAAGAAATAACCAGTTGGGTCGATAATGTAGTCTCGGCACTGGCTGAAGGACTAGCAGCACAACTACGAGGTTAATATGCCCGCTCACAATGCGGGTGTATTGTGAGAGGGTATTATGACCGCGATTACCAAAGCGGATATGGCTGAAAAGCTGTTCGATGAACTGGGCATCAACAAACGGGAAGCAAAGGAGATGGTCGACATCTTCTTTGAAGAGATTCGCGAATGTTTGACCGAGAAAGAGCAGGTTAAACTGTCGGGCTTTGGTAATTTTGACCTGCGTGAAAAAAGTCAGCGGCCTGGGCGTAACCCTAAGACGGGTGAAGAGATTCCCATCTCGGCCCGTTGTGTAGTGACTTTTCGCCCCGGTCAAAAATTAAAGGTGCAGGTCGAAGCCTTTAACGAAGAGTGAATCTAATTTTTCGGGCTAATTATAAAAATTACCCCTTTTTATTAAAAAACCTTCACAAAATCAAAAGCTTACTATGTGAATCTGATTTGTTAGGTTAATTATAAAAAACTAACCCTTTTTATTAAAAAACCTTCACAAAATCAAAAGCTTACTATATAGTGCTGGCCAGTTCGAAAGAGCTAGTGTCGGGGCGTAGCGCAGTTTGGTAGCGCACTTGCCTGGGGGGCAAGGGGTCGCAGGTTCAAATCCTGCCGCTCCGACCA
>CAJXIK010000126.1 GCA_913054445.1 uncultured Bermanella sp. | reverse complement strand
ATGGTCGAGGTAATTAGGCAGTTGCAAGATGGCCTGCATCAAGACTTCACAGGCTTCCTCGGCATGGCTCACCTGGTTGTCCAGCATGGCCTGCACCACGGCTTCCATTTCTTCAGCCAACATGGCAGCGCCGTAAAATTCCACCATCTGCAAGGTGCCGCGCACCTGATGCAAATAACTTAAACAGAATTTCATGCGCGCAGTATCGCCTGGTGACTCAGCAAAAGCCTCCAATTCATACTGAGCCTGTTTTAAGACTTCTTCTATTTCGCCTTTGACCCAGTCAAGGGCCACGTAATCATGGCGATCGCCCATATTGGCTCCGCATCCTAGTTATTCTTATGGCCCGCACGCTTAATGTACGCCGTTATTTGGTGACCTTTAACCTGTTCGAGCTGCGAATGGTGCCAATCCACCATCTCACCCATACCGATTAAAAGTAATCCACCAGGAGATAATCGTTCCACTAGATGGTTCAATATCTCTTCTCGACGCCAGCGGCGAAAGTAAATTAACAAGTTTTGACAATATATGATGTGGCGCTGAGTTTTAGCCACTTTATCCAATTGCAAAACATTGACCTGTGCAAAACAGGTTTTATATTTTATGCCCGCGACGACTTCGACTTGATCCGCATCGACACGGGTAAAATAATTTTTGAAATAATGCTCACTAAGGTTGCTTAATCGACGCTGCGAATACAAACCAAGGCGTGCCTTGTTCAGCACAGGCACACTGATGTCGGTACCCGTTACCATGTAAGTGTCAATCTTACCAAAAGGCTTTAAAGCTTCTTGAGAGAGCATGGCCAAGCTATAAACTTCTTCACCACTCGAACAGCCGACGCTCCAGATGTCCAATGGATTTTTCTTATTAAATTGCAGCTGTCGCTCACGGATGAAGCTGGCAACATATTTAAAAGCCGCCGCATCCCGAAAGAAACGTGTTTCCTGCACCGTTAAACAGTCCACCAGCTGCAACCACTCAATCTTGCCCAGAGGGGAGTTGATAATATAGTCGTAGAAGGCTTGATAGTCATCGTAATGCAGCTCACGCATGCGCTGCATTAGACTGGACTGCAAATATGATTTTCGTTGCTCGCTAACGAAGATTCCGGTGCGGCTTTCCAGCAAGTCTCGCCACAACAAGAATTGCTGTTCGCTCATATCCGGCAGGGGTTTTAACGCCCACCCTGATGCCGACACTGCGTTCACCTCTAAACGTTAGATTCGGGCAGCTTGAAACCGGCTACGGATTCACGCAGCTTAGTGGCCATTTCGGCTAGGTTGCCGATGGACTTCGCGGTGGCGGTGGTACCAGCAGAAGTTTGCGAGGTAATCTCTTGAATAACGTTCATGGTATTTGAGATGTGACCGGCAGACGATGCCTGTTGGCGTGCCGCGTTGGAGATGTTTTGAATCAAGTCAGCCAAGCTTCTCGATACGATTTCAATCTCTTCCAGCGCCACACCCGCATCTTGTGCTAGGCGGGCTCCACGCACCACTTCTGCCGTGGTGTGCTCCATGGAAATTACCGCTTCGTTGGTATCGTTCTGGATGGTCTTAACCAGTACCTCGACCTGCTTAGTTGCCGCCGCAGAACGCTCCGCCAGACGCTGTACTTCATCTGCTACCACTGCGAAACCACGACCTGCGTCGCCAGCCATAGAGGCCTGAATGGCCGCGTTTAGAGATAGAATGTTGGTTTGATCGGCAATGTCGTTGATCAAGGAGATGATGTCACCGATTTCCTGAGAGGATTCACCCAGACGCTTGATACGTTTTGACGTTTCCTGAATCTGTTCGCGAATGTTATCCATGCCGTTGATGGTGGCCTGCACCACTTCGGCACCCTTGTTGGCGATGGTTACCGATTTTTCCGCCACCGAGGTGGACTCGGATGCGTTAGAGGATACTTGGTCGATGGAGACCGCCATCTCGTTGATGGCGGCGGATGCGCCCGCAATTTCTTGCGCTTGGTGTTCGGCCGCATCTGCTAAGTGCATCGCGGTAGACTGGGTTTCTTGCGCGGCTGATGCCACCTGTACCGCCGTCTCGTTGATGGCCGTTACCAACGCTCTCATTTGGTCGATGGCGAAGTTAATGGAGTCGGCGATGGCACCAGTAAAGTCTTCCGTTACCGTTGCCTGTGCGGTTAAATCACCATCTGCCAAGTCGGCCAATTCATCCAGTAAACGCAGGATTGCCATTTGGTTAGCTTCGTTTTTGGTTTCTTCTTCTTTCAGCGTGACCTGAGTGGCTTGATAGGTGGTGTAGCCTACGCCACCCAACATGGCCAGAGCGATGACCGCCAGCAAGTAGCCGCCCGACTGTAGCAGCGTCCAAGAACCGGCTCGCTCTTCGTGACGCTCTTTTAGTGCCGAAGTTTGCGCGAGCATGGCCTGCGACGAGTTAAAGATGTTGTTGGCCGATTCACGTACTTGGAATAGTTCTGGAGAGGTTTCCAAAATTTCATCCACCGAACCTTCTACAAACTCAAACAACTCGGATATTTCGGCTAGGAACTCGATGGCTTCTTCGTCTACCACAGGCTGAATGTGCATGGCTTCGCTGCCTTCGATCATGCCTTTCAGCACTCGACCAAACAAGTTGGCATCTCGACCAAAGCTGTCTGCCGCCATCACTGCATCATCGCCACCCGACAATACCTTGTTAACCGAGCGCACAATACGTTCGGCCAACCATGATTGACGTTGGGCAACCGCTACCTGTTCGGCGGGAGCATCATTTTCCAGTAAAATTTCTACGACTTCGTCGTATTCTACCTGTAGCTGAGGAATGGTTTCGGAGAGGGTCGCGGCCACTTCGTGTAGGGACAATACCGTGTCGCGGGTTTCAATGATTCGGTCGGCGGAACTGCTGGCCTGCAACCATATTTTTTGCAGCTGGGCGACGCCTTCGACGGGGCTGGCGGGCAAGCCGGTTGCCGGGTCGCCGTGCATGATATAACCCCAACGAACTTCAAAGTTCTTACGTGAAATCGCCAGTAATTTAAAGGCAGCTTCTTTACCTGCCGCAGCCTCTACCGCGTTCTTCGCGATCTGCTGTGACAGCACTCGTAATTCGGAGGAGTGGGAGATGTACTTTTTATCCTGATCGGACTTGTACTGTACGAACACCGTTATTGCCAAGAAGGTCAATATAAAGACTACGAAGGCGGCGATAAAACCTATTCGTGCAGTGTTATTTGATAATGTCGAACGGATTGCACCGCCTGCACTCGCTTTCATTTATAGATTCTCCGCAACCGTAACTATATATAATTATTCTAATTTTGCTTGATTCTGCCGCCACCAATGGGTGGCGAATATTCACTATACAGCAATATCTATACAGTGCTCACTTTTTGCCGAAGCGACCATCACCCTGTCACCAATAGTCATATAGATGCTTATTAGCGGTGAGTATTCACTATACGGCGATGTCAATATAGAGCTCATCTTGCGCCAAGGCATCGAAACTAAATACTGGCCACTGCTCGCCATGACGCTGAAATACACCGGTGATAAACGGCAAAGTTTTTTCTGGAATGCCAGCCGGCAATGCCGCTTTTCTAGAGTCCAGCGGAAAATGCTGCATACCCAAGACGGCATCTACCAACAGACCGTTTAGCAAGTCGCCTTTTTCAATAATAAGGGTTCTTTGCGTATGCACTGACGCCGCGCGCCCACCAAAAAAGGAGGCCAGATCCATGATCGGCACTAAGCGACCACGAACATTGGCCACCCCCTGCACCCAGTGTTTCACACCAGGAACTTGAGTCAGCTTGGGCGCGGTGAGTATCTCGCCAATGTCGGACATGGGTGCCACATAACGCTTGCCCGCCAGAATAAACCCCACGCCACGCCAATACTCGACCGCCTCGGATGGCGACGGTAAATCTGCCGCGTGAGTGCGACAGTGTTGAGCGATATCTTGCAGCAGCGCAAATGGGTTCATCATTAAGCCTCGTCGATGACGCTCTGAATGGTTTGTGCCAACTGCTCTTCCGTTACCGGCTTCACCAAATAGCCCTTGGCACCCTGACGCTGCCCCCAGACCTTATCGGTCTCCTGATCTTTAGTGGTCACTATGATCACCGGAATATGTGCCGTCTTGGCATCCTTAGTAAGCTGGCGAGTGGCCTGAAAACCGTTTAGACCCGGCATCACGATATCCATCAACACTACATCGGGTAACTCTTCACGGGCCAAGGCCACACCATCCGCACCGTTATCGGCTTCCAACACTTCGAAACCCTTGGCTTCGAGCATGGATTTCAAGGTAAAGGTTTCCGTAGGTGAGTCATCTACAATTAATACGCGCGCCATAAAAACCTCAATTCAAATTCAATATTATTAGTCATTGTTTATCTACAGAGCGTATCCATCACGCAGCACCTTACTCTCGGCGCGGCATGGCTCATTACCATTCATCCATAAAAATAGGCCTATCACAGCCCAATACAAATCTCGCTACTTTACATGCTGACGTATGGCGCCAAGCAATTCATCCTTGCTAAAAGGTTTGGTCAGGTATTGATCCGAACCTACGATGCGACCCTTGGCCTTATCAAACAAACCATCCTTGCTGGACAGCATCACCACTGGGGTATTTTTAAAGTGGCTATTATTTTTAATGAGCGCACAGGTTTGGTAGCCGTCGAGGCGCGGCATCATAATATCCACAAATATGATTTGTGGATGATTGTCGGCTATCTTAGCCAGCGCATCAAAACCATCGGTTGCCGTGATGACGTTGCAACCCACTTTTTTCAGCAGTGTCTCAGCGGTGCGGCGAATGGTCTTACTGTCATCAATTACCATCACTTTTATATTTTCGAAATTATCCGCCATAAATCAGCCTATTGCCGGTCGCCTATCGATTATGTTGTCAGTGACCAAACTAGCCGTCACATAGCAGCTCTTTTTATCATACTCATGCGGCGCATTCTATAGGCATCTAGACCAAATCGGTCACAACGCTCGTTTTTAATAATTTGCACGGTACAATAGCCCCTTATTATTAGATCATTATTACGCTTATAAAAAGGCCGCACTGCATGAGTTTGAAAGTTGCCGTTATCATGGACCCCATTGAAGGCATTACCTTCAATAAGGACACCACCCTCGCGTTACTAGAGGCCGCCCAACGCAAGGGCTGGCAGCTATTTTATCTAGAGCAGGCCGACCTTTCCCTAGAGAACGGACGAGCGTTTGGGCGCATGGCTCCACTCACCGTCAAGATGGATCCAGACAACTGGTTTGAACGCGGCGCGGCCGCATGGGCCCCCTTGGCCGACATGGATGTGGTGCTAATGCGTAAAGATCCGCCATTCGACAATCAGTATATCTACAGCACCTATATTTTGCAGCGCGCCGAACAGGAAGGCACCCTCATCGTTAACAATCCGCGCAGCCTGCGCGACTGCAACGAGAAGATATTTGCCACCGAATTCCCACAGTGTTGCCCACAGGTCTTGGTGACTCAGGATGCCAAGCGCCTTAAGGCGTTCTACCAGGAGCATGGCGATGTCATCTTTAAACCCTTAGACGGCATGGGCGGCACCTCTATCTTTCGTCTTAAGGAAAACGACCCCAACGTGAGCGTGATCATCGAGACCCTCACTAAGTACGGTGCAGAGACCATCATGGCGCAAAAATACATCCCCGAAATCAAGCAGGGCGATAAGCGCATCCTCATGATTGACGGCGTGGCGGTTTCCCATTGCCTGGCACGCATCCCCGCCAAGGGCGAAACCCGTGGCAACATCGCCGCCGGCGGCACCGGTGTCACCCAGCCATTAAGCGAACGCGATTTATGGATTGCCAACCAGGTAGGGCCTACGCTAAAAGAGAAGGGGCTCATCTTTGTGGGCCTAGATGTCATCGGTGACTACTTGACCGAGATAAACGTCACGAGCCCCACATGCGTGCGCGAGATTAGCCGCGACAGCCAGCAAGACATCGCCATGATGCTCATGGATGCCATCGAGCTGCGCCTCAAGGAGCGTGCGTGACGGTAAATTAAAGCCTAAACAAGGGCTTGCCACTCA
>CAJXIK010000125.1 GCA_913054445.1 uncultured Bermanella sp. | reverse complement strand
ATGGATGACGCGCTGGCGGTGGAGCTGGGGGCACAAATACAAGGGGCAGTTAGTGATGTGTTTATTAATGCAGACGGCTTCAAGAAGTCTATTCCCTCGCCGGGCCCGGGTAACTACCTAACCCTCGCCAAGGCCGTGGCCGCGGCGCGCGACTTAGTGGGCATGGAGGCCCTGAAAAATAATAGTTTCATCATGGCTCACGGCTCTAGCACCCCGCAAAATAGAACCACAGAGTCCGAGCTTTTAAGCCGCGTGGCGGCCACCTTCGAGATCGAGCACTGGCCGGTGGTGGCGGTGAAAGCCTACATTGGCCATCCGCTAGCACCCGCCAGTGGCGACCAGCTGGCCGTGGCCATGGGGGCCTTCGAATATAACGTGCTGCCGGGTATCAAGACCATAGGCGCGGTGGCAGACGATGTTATTCAAGACAACCTAGACTTCTTCACCGACGATAAAGACGTGGCGCAGCGGCCCATGCAGGTGGCCTTCTTAAACTCGAAAGGCTTTGGCGGCAACAATGCCAGCGCCGTGGTGTTATCTCCAAGTGTCACCCTCGCCATGATCGAAAAGCGTCACGGCAGCGAAGACATGCAGGCTTGGCAATGCAAGCACAGGGTTACCGTAGAGACCGCCCAGCAGTACGAGCAAGACGCCCTGCACGGCAATTACCAGGTCATCTATAACTTTGGCAGCGGCATGATCGATGATAAAGAGATGGTGATCTCACAAAGTGGCATATCTATCCCGGGCTTTGACCATGACCTGCTCTATCAAGCCAGCTCACGTTATAACGACATGCTTTAATCATTAACGGGTCAGCCATGGCGAACTTGGACTATCCTTAATAGGTAGTTCGAGATCCCATAGGTTTTTTATGAGTACCAAAGATGAAATTGAGCAGGCCATTGCGGCCCATGCCCAGTGGAAACAGAGGCTAAACGATGCCATCGAATCGGGCCGCAGCGACTGGACCCCTAGCGAGGTGCGGGCAGACTGCAACTGTCTGTTTGGAAAGTGGTTATATGGTGGCATAGACCCTAGGGAAAAATCGTCTAAAAGCTACCTAAAGATACTGGGCATGCATGCCTTGTTTCATCGAGAAGCCGGTACGGTATTGGAATTGGCCCTCAGTGGCGGTCAGCAAGAGGCCAAGATGCGGGTGGCCATCGGGGGAGTTTACCTAAAAATATCTTCCGAGCTTACTCATGCCATGAAACAGTGGCAGGCCTCCTTGTAAACGGCCACTCATTTAAGTTCATTGGCACTTTTTTTAAGGCGCTTTTAACGCGCTTTAACGCGCATCCCCCATCATGCTCTTCAGCAATTGAGTAAACGCCTGCACCTTAGGGCTACGGTGTATATCGCGGTGCGTGACCAACCATAAATCATTATCCCATTCAGGGGGCGGCGTCAGCTGCGCCAATAAGCCAGGCTTAGTGCTGGCGATATTACAGCCCAGCCCGACAATGCCCAAGCCATGGATGCCAGCGTCCATCATGGCGCTAAAGTCGGAACCCCGAAAGTGAATCTGTGATGCATCCACATGGCCGTTGAGCCAGCGCATCATGGGAATATTGTTGAGCGCATGAATGTTGCCAATGAAGTGATGACCGGCGATGTTCTGAAGAGACGTCAAGCTACCGTATTTATCCACATAGGCCTGGCTGGCATACAGGGTCGATTGATTTTTTTGCAGCAACTGCACCACGTAATCTGCGTCTTTAGGCTGAGCACCGGGGCGTACACTGACGTGGGCCTCGCCGTATTCCAGCTTAAAGATGCGGCTGTCGCTGACCAGCTCTACCTGCACTTGGGGGTGAAGCTCGATGAAGCGAGCGATGACCGGCATTAATATGGGTGAAAAACTAGAGACACTGGTGATCACTAGGGTGCCAGATAGCCGAGCATTCTGACCGGCCAGCCTGCCCAGCATCCTGTCGAACCGTTCTTGGGTTTGCTGGGCCTCTTTAAACAGCAGCTGGCCCGCCTCGGTCACGCTATAGCCTCTGGCGTGGCGGTGAAATAAGGTGCAGTTTAAGCGCTTCTCGAGAGCATCCACATGACGTAACACCGTGGAATGGTGCACCGCTAGGTGGGTGGCGGCGGCCGACAGGGTGCCCAGCTTGGCCACATGGTAGGCGATGTGAATGTCTTGCCAGTTACTGTGCTCGGTCATGGTGATTTAAACTTATGTGCGTGTATGCACATAAGCTTTGCATTTATTCTGTATTTGTTCAAATAAATAGCGTGCACAATGGCGTCACCACTTAGCCAACAGCAGCATTAACGGAGTCACCATGAGCCAAGCCACGCCTCAACAAGCCCACATCATCGCCTTTGCTGGCAGCACCCGCCAGGATTCTTGGAACAAGCAACTGCTGCAGGCCGCCGCCCACAGCGCCGTCGAGGGCGGGGCTCGGGTCACCGTGCTGGATTTAGCCGACTACCCTTTGCCCTTGTTCGCCGAAGACCTAGAGCAACAAGCCCCCCCTGCGGCATTAAATGACTTGCGCGGCATGTTCGCCAGTGCCCAGGGGCTATTGCTGGCCAGCCCAGAATACAACGGTTCATTATCACCCGTATTGAAAAACACCCTCGACTGGCTATCGCGCCCGGCCAAAGATGGCAGTTATAGCCCGCCGTATGCTCAACTAACCGTGGGCATCATGGCGGCTTCACCTGGCAGCTTGGGCGGCGTTCGCGGCCTCAACCATGTGCGCGACATATTAACCAGCGTGGGCAGCTTAGTGGTCCCTTCTCAGGTGGCGGTGCCAGCCGCCTACGAGGCCTTCGATGAGCAAGGCAATATCCGCAATGCCGCCCTGCGAGATCGGGTGGCGGCCATGGTGGGGCAAGTGCTCGATCACCTAACAATAGAAAAATAAATAACGAATGAGGGGAATTAAAATGAACACTCGCCAAACAGTCGAAAAATATTCCATGCCCATGCGTTTTTTGCATTGGTCCACGGCCGTGATCATCATGACGCTGCTGGCGGTAGGGTTTTATATGGCAGGGATAGACCCAGATGCCAGCGATAAATACGACCTCTATCCGTTGCACAAAGCCTTTGGCATGATCGCGCTCTTGCTGGTGATGATTAGGCTACCGGTACGGGCTAAGGGCCAGCTGCCGACACCCATAGCAGGCTTACAAAAGTGGGAGCATAATTTGTCTCACTTAGTACACATAGCCTTGTACTTGGCCATGATTTCCATGACAGTGTCGGGCTATTTCATGAACAGCACTTACGCCTATGTGAGCGGGGTGGATATGTTTGGATTGTTTTCTGTGCCGGATATTACCGCCAAGAGCGAATACTGGAATGGCATCTGCCATGAAATTCACAGCTTCACCGCCTGGGCTTTCTTGGGGTTGCTCAGCTTACACTTAGCGGGTGTGGCCAAACACAGGCTGCTGGATGACAAGGAAAACGATGTGTTAATTCGCATGACGTGATTTTAGAGTGACATGTTCCAGACATAAAAAAAGCGAACCCTTGAGTTCGCTTTTTTTATGCCTGCACGAGCGGCCAGAAAAATAGGCAGGCGCTCGTCAGTCTTAGACTAAGCGCAGCACTTCTTGTATTTTTTGCCGCTGCCACAGGGGCAAGGGTCGTTGCGGTTGGCTTTCTTGGTGGTCACCGCCGCCGTCGATTCTTGGTTGCTCTGGAGGATTTCTAGGTCACGGATATCTTCTGCTTGCTCGGCGTTCACCTTGATGATGCTGGCCCAACCGTTTTCAGCGAATACGCCAATCAGTTCTTGCTTGCGTTCTTCGCTCTGCACGCTGATGTTGGCAGGGGCTTTATCGGTACCCAAACGCACGGTTTTGCTCACGCTAAAGCCGGCACTGGAGTGCTCGGGCTTTTTCATGGAGCCGCCCTTGTAGAAAAACTTAGACATGTTTGGATCCTTTAAATAGAGGGGGTTGGCAAAGTGGCTAAAGCCCTCGCGAGGCTAAATAGCAGGGAGCTGTACACTTTACGGACTAAAATAGAATGGCCGCCATTGTAGAGCAATCAAGGGGGGATTTCACTGCCTGTTTGGCGGCCGCCTATCATCTGCTCAATCGATAGACCTAAACCTTAGCTTTCAGCATTTTTTCAATTGTATTTAGAATAGTCGTCGGCCAGCCAAATGAAGATTCTCTGATAGTCTTAATGCAGGTGCCCTGCACATGATGGTTAAACGCTTGGGAGAGAGAATATGAAAGGGTTGGCGCAATTTAGCTGGGCCTGCATGCTGTTGGTGGGTTGTTTGTCGTGGGCCCACGGCGAGCAAAAACAAGTATTTGCTGACTACGAGGTGCATTACATCGGCTTAACCAGTACCGAGTTATCCCCTCAGGTGGCCAAGCAGTACGCTATTAAGCGCAGTCGCAATATGGGCTACCTGAGTGTTTCCATCCTTAAGAAGGGACGCACCAATGCGGTGGATGCCGAGGTGAGCGGGCAGATGGTCAACCTGTTGGGACAATACAAGACCCTAGACTTTACCCGCATACAGGAAGGGCGCGCCATCTACTTCATCAGTACCTTTAAATTCGATGAAGAAGAGGTGTACAGCTTCGACATTGACCTAATGGCCAAGAAGCCCAAGAAAGCGCTGAAGCTTAAATTTAAGCAGAGGTTTTACCAGGATAAATAGTGCCCGCAGGGTGCCACCTTTTTTTAAAACGGGCATTCACAGTGGGCCATCACTTTCTCTTGCGTCAGTGGGTGGGTAAATTCCAGCGTGGTGGCGTGTAGCATTAGGCGCTTGCTTAGCGTGTGCGATGCCTGCGTGCCGTATAGGTCGCAGCCGAGGATGGGGTGACCTATCTCACGGCTGTGAATGCGCAGTTGATGAGTGCGCCCAGTGCGGGGAGTAAATATGACACGGCTAACCCCCTCACCACGGGCCTGCACCACATAGTCGCTGCTGGCCTGCTTACCGTTTTGGTAGCAAATTTTTTGTAGGGGAAAATCGCCTTTGGCTATGGGCAAGTCTATGTTGCCCGTGTCGTGAGTTATGTGACCGTGCAGCAATGCGGTGTAGGTTTTTTTCACGTGGCGAGCCGCGAATTGCTGGCAAATATCCTTGTTTACCTGCTTGTTGAGGGCGATTACCATGATTCCCGAGGTGCCAAGATCGAGCCTGTGGACCATCAAGGCGCTGGGGAAATCTTTGACTAAACGGTGATGTACCGAATCTATGTTGAGCGGGTGTTTACCCGAGAGGCTCAATAATTTGCTGGGTTTGTTGATTAACAACAGGTGCGGGTCTTGATAAAGAATCTCAATTTCATCGTGGCACTGGGGAGCGATGAAGGGGCTGCTAACGGGCATATCATATTTTTCCTAGCGGGCATGGCACCAAACCCGTGTCACGGGGATATGAGGTAAACTGGCAGCGTCAGTTTAACACTGTCAGTCGTCTGGCCCAATGTGGATTTAAGCACGCTGGCATAGAATGGAATCAACCATGAAAAAATCAATGGATTTGCAACCCTGTGGCTGGGCCAAGGGCGACCTGTATCTGGCTTACCACCAAGACGAGTGGGGCATTGCATGTCGCGACGATAAAAAACTGTTCGAGAAACTGTGCCTAGAGGGCCAGCAGGCGGGCCTCAGTTGGATCACCGTGCTCAAGAAACGGGCGCACTACCGCCAGCGTTTTCACCGTTTTAATCCCACTAAGGTGGCCGCCATGAGCGACGCCGAGTTAGAAGATTGCCTGCTGGATGCGGGTTTGATTCGCAACCGCTTAAAAATTTATGCCATTCGTAGCAATGCCCAAGCGTATCTTGCCATGAAAAAATCCGGCGTTAGATTCGCAGATTTTGTTTGGAGTTTTGTGGGGAACCAAGTGGTGGTGAATCATTTTTCTGAGCTGTCACAGTTGCCCGCCGCCACCGAGCAGTCGCTGGCCATGAGTCGCGGCCTTAAAAAACTCGGCTTTAAATTTATTGGCCCCACGATCTGTTATGCCTTCATGCAGTCCATGGGGCTAGTGAACGACCACCTGGTTAATTGCCCGCAGCATCCGCGTAATATTAATGTTTAATGTGCGGCAATGTTATTTCGGCCACGGGGTGGCCTCC
>CAJXIK010000124.1 GCA_913054445.1 uncultured Bermanella sp. | reverse complement strand
TCGCTCACGGGGTGAGCTCGTACCAAGCATCGCCACGGCACGAACTTGCACCCAAGCATCGCTCACGGGGTGAGCTCGTACCAAGCATCACCACGGCACGAACTTACACTAAGCATCGCTCACGGGGTGAGCTCGTACCAAGCATCGCCACGGCGCGAACTTGCCAAAGCATCGCTCACGAGTCAGCTAGCAATGCCTCAATAATCGCCTGATTGGCAGCGGGAAATTCAAAGTTTTGCAGCTCATTCAATGGCACCCAACGGGTTACTTGCCCTTCGGCCCCTCTTGGCTCGCCAGAGAACGCAGTGACCTTATAAACGTCCAGCTCTACACATTTATCCCCGTAGTCATGGCTAAGCTTGATTAGGCTGTGTGAGGCAATAACATTTATCGCCACTTCCTCTTGTAACTCACGATACAGAGCAGCTTGCGCCGATTCCCCCGCTTCTTTTTTACCGCCAGGAAACTCCCACAGCCCACCTTGGTGAGCGGCGGCATGGCGCTTGGCGATAAACACACGCTGACCGCATACCGATAATATGGCAGCCGCCACCACCTCTATTTTTTTCATAAAAAATTTTTGTACTCTTTAACTGCGATAATCGGCGTTGATGCTTACATAGTCATGGGACAGGTCGGTGGTCCACACCGTTTCACTGGCGGTGCCCCGCCCCATGGAAATATTTATGCTTAGCTCATCCTGCGCCATGACGGCACTGCCCGCCTCTTCGGTGTAGTCTTCGGCACGGGCACCATCGTTGACGATGCACACCTCATCTAGGTGAATTTGTATGTCTTCCACTCTAATGTCTTTTACATGGCTGCGCCCCACGGCCGCCAAGATACGCCCCCAGTTGGCATCCGATGCAAACAAGGCCGTTTTCACCAACGGACTGTGGGCCACCGTGTAGGCAATCTCCAACGCTTCGGCGTTGTTGTTACAGCCGCTCACGTTTATGCTCACAAATTTGCTGGCTCCTTCGCCATCACGCACGATGGCCTGCGCCAGACAGATGAAGACTTTCTCTAATTGAGCCTTTAATACCCCATAAAAAGCATCGTTTTTATCGGTTAATTCAGCCCCGCCACTGGCACCCGTGGCCATCAAGATGCACGAGTCGTTGGTGGAGGTGTCGCCATCTATAGTGATGCGATTAAAAGATTTTTCGGCCAGCTCGTGACAGATGGCTTGTAATATCTCTTTGCTCACCTTCGCGTCGGTGGCAATAAAGCCTAACATGGTCGCCATGTTGGGCTTGATCATACCCGCCCCCTTAGAGATGCCCGAGATGCTAAAGGTAGTGCCCTGATATTCAAACTGGCAGGAGGTGCCCTTGGAAAGAGTGTCCGTGGTCATGATGCCACGGCTGGCGGCAAACCAATTTCCTGCATCCATAGTATTAAGGGCAGAGGGCAGTGCCGAGGTGATTTTTGCTAGGGGCAGACGCTCACCGATGACACCGGTGGAGAACGGCAGCACCGAGCGAACATCTACGCCCTTGGCATCTGCCAAGGCTTGGCAAATGGCCATGGCATCCGCGTAACCCGGCTCACCTGTGCCGGCATTGGCATTACCTGTGTTGATCAGCAAATACTGAGTGCTTGCCTGTTGCAGGTGCGCCTTACAAATTTGTACCGGAGCCGCACAGAAGGCATTTTGCGTAAAGACACCGGCGCTGGTGGCACCCTGGGCTAGTTCAAACACGACCACGTCTGGTCGTTCGGTTTGTTTGATTCCGGCATTGCTATAGCCCATTTTTAGGCCGTTAATTGGGTGAAAGGCATCAAACACAGACAAGTTTACCGACATGTTTATCTCTTTTTTAAATAATTAAGGGGGGCATAGTGTGGCTTTTGGATGGTAAAAGAATCGGCCTGGGATGGCAAAGAATCGGCCACGGGGTGGCCTCGTACAAGGGAAGCCCGCAGCCGATTCTTTTAAGCCAGCTTACCGTGGCACTGTTTAAACTTCTTACCCGAGCCACAGGGGCAAGGCTCGTTGCGGCCCAATTTCTTGCCACCGCGCACAAACGGCTGCACCACAGCTTCCGCTGCGGCGGTTTCTTGAGCTGGCTGAGGCGCATCGTCCATGGCCGATGCTTTGCCGTGCTCAAACTGCATCTGCTGAGCCGAGGCCTGCTCGCGGGCTTGCTCTTCCATGCGCTGCACCTCATCGTCACGCATAAATTGCACGCGGGATAAATAGCGAATGGTTTCGTGTTTAATTTCTTCGAGCAGCTGCTTAAACAACTCGAACGATTCACGCTTGTATTCTTGCTTGGGGTTCTTCTGCGCATAGCCTCGCAGGTGAATGCCCTGACGCAGGTGATCCATAGTGGCCAAGTGTTCTTTCCACTGGTGGTCGATGATCTGCAACATGATGCGTTTCTCGAAGTTGCGCATCACCTCTTCACCCGCCTGAGTGCTTTTCTCTAAGTAGTTTTCGGCGATCAACTTGCTAATGCGCTCACGCAGGGTCTCTTCATACAGGGACTTATCTGCTGCGAGCCACTCTTGAATCGGTACCTGTATGGCAAAGCCAGTTTCCAGCGCGCTTTCCAAGCCTTCCACGTCCCACTGCTCCACCATGCTCTGCGGTGGAATGTATTCGCTGATGCTTTCATTGATCACATCTTCACGAATGGTGCTGATGGTGCTTTCGATGGTATCCGCTTCTAACAATTCATTACGCTGCTGGTAAATCACACGGCGTTGATCGTTGGCCACGTTATCGTATTCGAGCAACTGCTTACGAATATCGAAGTTACGGCCCTCGACCTTGCGTTGGGCTTTTTCGATGGCGTTCGACACCATGCGATGCTCTATGGCCTCACCGTCTTTCATGCCTAGGGTCTGCATTAACTTGCGGGTACGGTCGCTGGCAAAGATGCGCATTAGGCTATCTTCTAACGACAGGAAGAAACGTGATGAACCGGCATCGCCCTGACGTCCGGCACGACCACGCAATTGGTTATCGATACGCCGACTCTCGTGACGTTCAGTACCAATAATATGCAGGCCACCCGATGTTAAAACGGCCTCATGACGCAGCTGCCAGTCGGCGGTGTGCTTAGCAATCTTGTCATCGTTGGGGTTGTTGATTTTCTCTAGCTCTAGCTCAAGGTTACCACCGAGCTTGATATCCGTGCCGCGGCCCGCCATGTTGGTGGCGATGGTGACCACACCCGGTCGACCGGCATCGGCGATGATCTGCGCTTCGTTGGAGTGATGCTTGGCATTTAGTACGCTGTGTTTAATTTTCGCTTGCTTGAGGGCATTGGATATTAATTCGCTGCTTTCGATGCTGGCGGTGCCCACCAGTACCGGACGCCCTTGCGCGGTCACCTCGCGAATTTCCTCGATCACCGCTTGGTATTTTTCTTGCTCGCTGAGGAACACTAGGTCATTGAAGTCGATACGCGACACATCTACGTTGGTGGGAATCACCACCACATCGAGGGCATAGATTTCCTTAAACTCGAACGCTTCGGTATCTGCGGTGCCGGTCATGCCGGACAGCTTGCCGTATAGGCGAAAATAGTTCTGGAAGGTGGTCGAGGCTAGGGTCTGGCTTTCATTTTGAATGTTGACCCCTTCCTTGGCTTCGATGGCCTGATGTAAACCCTCACCCCAACGACGGCCCGGCATAGTGCGACCCGTGTGCTCATCGACGATCACCACCTGCTCGTTTTGCACGATGTAATCTATGTTGCGCTGATACAACGAATGGGCGCGTAACGCCGCGTGTACGAAATGCAGCATTAGTAAGTTGCGCGGGGCATACAGGCTATCGCCCTCTTCCAGCAACTTGGCCTCCACCAGCATGCTTTCCACCACTTCGTGACCGGCTTCGTTGAGTTCTACGGTGCGCGTCTTGAGGTCGATGACGAAGTGACCCTCTTGTTCGACCACCCCCTCTTCTACTTCTTTGTGCTCAATTAATTTAGGCACGAGCAGATTGATTTGCTTGTACATGGCCGAGCTATCTTGCGCCGCACCAGAAATAATCAATGGGGTACGGGCTTCATCTATTAAGATGGAATCCACCTCATCGATCACCGCAAAGGACAGGCCGCGCTGCACGCGCTCCTCCACCGATAACGACATGTTGTCACGCAGGTAGTCAAAACCAAACTCGTTGTTGGTGCCGTAGCTAATGTCCGCCTCATAGGCCGTTTTCTTTTGCGCGGAGTCTAGGCCAGAGATGACGATGCCGACACTCAGGCCCATGAATTCGTATAACGGGCGCATCCAGTTGGCATCACGCTCGGCTAGGTAATCGTTGACGGTGATCACATGCACGCCTTCGCCGGACAAGGCATTGAGGTATACCGCGAGGGTGGCCACTAGGGTCTTACCCTCACCGGTGCGCATCTCGGCTATGTTACCGTTGTGCAGAGTCATACCACCCATTAACTGTACATCGAAGTGACGCATGCCCATGACGCGCTGACTGCCTTCTCGTATGGCGGCAAATGCTTCCGGTAAGATTTGATCTAGGGTTTCTCCCTTAGCCAAACGTTCGCGAAATTCTTGTGTTTTCGCCTTGAGGGCTTCATCGCTTAAAGCCTGCATATCGGCTTCGAAGGCATTTACAAGATCAACAATTTTACTTAAGCGCTTTAATTCGCGCTGGTTTTTACTACCAAGTAACTTGGTTAACAATTGCATGAACATGAAATAATTCTTTAATTAGTTGTTATTAGTGGGTAAATCAAAACGAAATAAAGCCATGGGCAGCATAGAGCCGTCATGACTAGGTAGGGATTATGCCGGGGTACTATCGGCGAGTGCGATGAATATAGGACGCAGGGTCGACGGTGCGACCATTTTTGTACACTTCGAAGTGAACATGGGGGCCGGTGGAGCGGCCACTACTGCCCATTAGAGCCAGAACTTCACCCTTACGCACCACGTCACCCACTTTTACCTTGGACTCGTCACAGTGCGCATAACGGGTCTTGTAACCGTTGCCGTGATTGACCTCCACCAGCAGGCCGTAGCCAGAGCGCTTGTCAGACCAAGTCACCACGCCCGAGGCGACCGAGACAATATCGGAGCCATTTTTGCCGGCGAAATCTACCCCAGCATGCCAAGCCAGGCGGCCAGTGAAGGGGTCGGTACGCATGCCATAGCGGGAAGACATCCAGCCTTTCTTGATGGGTAAGCCTGCCACAAACGTGTCACGGGTGATTTTTTTCTCACCTAGGATACTGTCGAGTATTTCTAGTTGCTGTTCACGGTTGTCAATTTGCTCGCTGAGTTCATCCAGTACCCTGATGATATCTGGGGCCTGGTAAACAGAACCCACCTCTTGACGAGATGGCCCGCCGATGGCAGGCAGGCTGCCAAAATTAAATTCGCCCTTATCGAGTTTAGAGCGGTCAATAAGGCGTTCGCCCAAGGCATCTAAGCGGGTGAGACGCGCTTGTAGCTGAGCCATACGCTGGGTTAACCCCACCAGTTGATCATCGGTGTGGGCGCGAATCTTGTTGAGTTGATTTCGTTGCTGGGTAAGGTCTTGCTGCCAAGCCTTGGCGGTCTCGGGGCCAAACAGGCCTTCGTCGGCCAGCATCATGGTGAGGTAGTAACCCGCCGCCCCCATAGAGAAAGGCAAGATGGCTAGCATAAATGTCAAAGACCAACGGGCCACAGGCCCCAAGGAAAACGTCTTCGAGCGACCGTGGCGCTGACCAACAATAATAATATTCACGTGAGCGCCCTAAGTATTATTCATTAATGACAGTTTAGACGAGATCAGCCCAGACACTGAGACATTCGTCACAGGGTGAACCAACCCCCCTAAATTATCATTAATATTCGTTGTGTATTTTCTTATTAAACGGCGGATACCGGCTTAGCATAAGATATGGGGGCCATTTTTTCATCTTCGAACGAGACAAACTCCCAGCAGTCTACTTGCTCTAACAAGGCGCGCAGCAGCTGGTTATTCAAGCCGTGACCGGACTTAACACCGACATATTCACCGATGAGGCTATGACCCAATAAGTATAAGTCACCCACCGCGTCTAGGATTTTATGTTTAACGAATTCATCGTCATAGCGCAAGCCATCTTCATTTAA
>CAJXIK010000123.1 GCA_913054445.1 uncultured Bermanella sp. | reverse complement strand
GATCAGGCAGATTCCACAGATTGACCCCTGTGCTTATTTTAATGCGATTGCCCTGATGATTATCGGCACCGCTCTGGCTTATGATTTTTGCCGCCCCTATAATCCGGCCATGAAAAAACTCCTCGTGATCGGCTACGTGTGGCCCGAACCCAATTCCAGTGCGGCCGGCTCGCGCATGCTGCAACTATTAAGCTGCCTACAACAGGACGGCTACCAGATAACCTACGCCAGCCCAGCACAGAGTAGCGAGCACGCGGTGGACCTAGTCGCTCTGGACATCGAGCCCGTTAGCATCGAAATAAATAACAGCAGCTTCGATGGGTTTATTACGCGCTTGCAACCCACCGCGGTATTATTTGATCGCTTCATGATGGAAGAACAATTTGCCTGGCGCGTAGAGAAACACTGCCCCCACGCCCTGCGCATACTCGACACCGAAGACTTACACTGCCTGCGCCTAGCCCGACAACAACAGGCCAAGCACAACCAAGCGTTTGTGGTGAACCAAGTGGCTGACCACCAGCTCTATTCTGACACCGCCAAGCGCGAAATCGCCGCTATCTTGCGCTGCGACCTCAGCCTCATGATCAGTGAAGTCGAGATGCAAATTTTACAGCAGCGTTTTCGGGTGCCGCAGCATATATTGGCCTATGTGCCCTTCATGCTCGATGCCCCTAGCGAGCAACCCCTGCCTGGCTTTGCACAACGCCAGCACTTTGTCTCCATTGGCAACTTTAGACACGCACCCAACTGGCACGCGGTGCTTTATTTAAAGCAAGAGATCTGGCCGCGTATTCGCAAGCAGCTGCCTCAGGCGCAGCTGCATGTGTATGGCGCCTACCCCCCCAAGAAAGCCACCCAACTGCACAACGAAAAACAGGGCTTTCACATCAAGGGCTGGGTGGACGATGCGCAGCAGATGCTGAGCAACGGCCGAGTGCTATTGGCACCGCTGAGGTTTGGGGCCGGTTTAAAAGGCAAGTTTGTGGATGCGGCCAGCTGTAAGTTGCCCAGCGTCACCACCTCTATTGGTCGGGAGGGGCTCTTTCAACAGCGACAGCATGAAACTCTGCTGTGCAGTGATGACCCCCAAGAATTTGCCCAGCTAGCGGTAAACCTTTATGACGACGCAGCGCTGTGGTATTCATTGCATGACAACTGCCATGATTTTATTCGCCAGCGCTTCAATAAAAAAGCCCACGCCGCCCTATTGCTAAAGCGGCTGGCAGAAATTGAGCAAGATTTGGCCGAGCATCGACTATCCAACTTTTACGGTGCCATGTTGCGTCACCACAGCTTAAAGAGCACGCAATACATGGCCCAATGGATTGAAGCAAAAAATAAATTACCTTCACTATAAAAATAACTGAGCCCCCATATGCAACAACTGATCGATAACATCAACGGCGTCATCTGGAGCCCGGCACTCATCTATTTGTGCTTAGCGGCAGGATTGTTTTTCTCTATCTGCACGCGCTTCGCTCAGGTGCGTCATATCAAAGAGATGTGGCGACTGTTGTTTAGCGGCAAAGAATCCGCACAGGGCATCTCCTCTTTTCAGGCGTTGGCCATCTCTCTATCGGGGCGCGTGGGCACGGGTAATATTGCCGGGGTCGCCGCCGCCATCGGTTTTGGTGGGCCCGGCGCGATATTCTGGATGTGGTTGGTGGCCTTCTTAGGGGCCGCCACCGCCTATGTGGAATCGACCCTCGCGCAAATTTATAAAGAAGAAGACCAAGGACAGTTTCGCGGCGGCCCTGCTTATTACATCGAAAAGGCCATGGGCCAGAAGTGGTACGCCATCATCTTTGCGTTGGCCACGATTTTAGCCTGTGGTTTTTTACTGCCAGGGGTACAGGCCAACAGCATAGGCAATGCCATGGCCACCGCATTTGGCGACAACCAACTTATGGACACCGGCTTCGGCATGATTAACTCGGCCAAGGTCATCACCGGCAGCGTTATTTGTGTGGTGCTGGCTTTCATCATCTTTGGTGGCGTGAAGCGCATCGCCCACGTCACCCAGGTGGTGGTGCCCTTCATGGCGCTGGCCTACATTGCCGTGGCTTTATCTATTATTGTTTTAAACATCGAGCAGGTGCCGGGCATCTTTGCCATGATCTTAAGCGATGCCTTCACCCCCATGGCGGGTGTGGGTGCCGCCATTGGCTGGGGCGTTAAACGCGGTGTGTACTCTAACGAAGCGGGCCAGGGCACCGGCCCCCACGCCGCCGCCGCCGCCCATGTGCAGCACCCGGCGCAACAGGGGTTAGTGCAGGCTTTCTCTATCTACATTGATACCCTGTTTATCTGTACCGCCACCGCCTTGATGATATTGATCACCGGAGCCTACAACGTCCACGGGGCCAGCGAAGGGCTTTTGCTCGTGCAAAACCTGCCGCAAGACGTGGCCGCCAACAGCCCAGCCTTCACGCAGATGGCCATCGACCGAGCCTTTGCTGGGGTCGGCAAACCCTTTGTGGCCATCGCCCTGTTGTTCTTCTCGTTCACCACCCTGCTGGCGTACTACTATATCGCCGAGACCAATGTGGCCTACATCCGCAAGACTTTTAAAATACCCGGCATGATATTCGCGCTTAAATGCTTGATCTTGGCCTCGGTGTTTTACGGCACCATTAAGACCGCCAGCCTCGCCTGGGGCTTAGGTGACATCGGGGTGGGCCTAATGGCATGGCTGAATATCGTGGGCATTCTCATCATCTTCTGCATGGCGCGGCCCGCTGTGAAGGCCCTTAGGGATTATGAAGCGCAGAAAAAGGCGGGGGTGAAAGAGTATCGCTTTGAGCCGACTAAGCTGGGCATTAAGAATGCGCATTATTGGGAGGGTAAGGAGTAGGCCATCGGGCATGCCCACAGGGATGTGGGTAGTAGGGCAATGCAGGCGCAATTGCCGAGGGCTGCCAAAAGATTCGGGCATGCCCACAAGGATGTGGGTCGTAGGGCAATGCAGGCGCAATTGCCGAGGGGCTGCCAAAAGATTCGGGCAGGGGCTGCCCTCGTACGAGGCCACCCCGTGGCCGAAATCCCGAGGCCACCCCAAGGCCGAAATATCCGAGGCCATCCCAAGGCCGAAATATCCTAGGCCACCCCAAGACCGAAATATCCTAGGCCACCCCAAGGCCGAAACTCCTAGGCCACCCCTAGACCACCCCTAGACCACCCCTAGGCCTAAACCCCAGCTACTTCAAAAACAACTTATAAGCCGGGTTATCGCTCTCATCCCAATAGGGGTAGGCGAGCTCGGTTAGGTAGCCTTTCAATTCTTTCTTGTCGGCCTTGGCCACCTGCAAACCCACCAACACACGGCCGTTGGCGGCACCATGGTTGCGGTAGTGGAACATCGATATGTTCCAGCGCTTGCCCAGCTTCTTAAGGAAGGTTAACAACGCAGCTGGACGCTCGGGGAATTCGAAGCGATATAGAATCTCGTTATCCACCGATTCTGGGGCATGACCGCCCACCATGTGGCGGATGTGATATTTGGAGATTTCGTCCGTGCTTAAATCCAGCACAGGGTAGCCTTTGTCGGCCAGCTCTTGGAGCAGGTCATCCTTGCCCCCCTCGACCACTTTTACCCCCACATAAATCTGCGCCTGATCATGCGCGCCGTAGCGGTAGTTAAACTCGGTGATGGGGCGCTTGCCTAACAGGTTGCAGAAGGCCTGGAAGCTGCCCGCTTTTTCGGGGATGGTGACCGCGAGAATAACCTCGCGACCCTCGCCTACTTCGGCCATCTCGCTCACATAGCGTAGGCGGTCGAAGTTCATGTTGGCCCCAGATTCGATGGCGATGAAGGTTTGCCCTTTCACCCCTGCGCGCTCGGCGTATTTTTTCAGGCCCGCCACCCCTAAGGCACCGGCAGGCTCGGCAATGGAGCGGGTGTCGTCGAAGATATCTTTAATGGCCGCGCACAGTTCGTCTGGGGTCACCGTGATCACTTCGTCTATGTTGTCTTTGCATACCTGCCAGGTATGTTTACCAATTTGGCCCACCGCCACGCCGTCGGCGAAGATGCCCACATGGGGCAGGGTCACGCGGCGACCGGCCTTCATGGCGGCGGCCAAACAGGCGCTCTCGGTGCTTTCCACCGCGATCACTTTGACCTCGGGGCGTAAATATTTAACATAGGCCGAGATACCCGCCGCCAAGCCGCCGCCACCCACCGGCACGAAGATGGCATCTAACGGGCCGCTGTGCTGACGCAGTAACTCCATGGCCACCGTGCCCTGCCCGGCGATAACATCTGGGTCGTCATAGGGGTGGATGTAGGTCATGCCTTTTTCGGCCACCAGCTTTTGGCTGTGGGCAAAGGCCTCATCGAAGGTATCGCCGCTCAATATAACCTTACCGCCCCGGGCGCGTACCGACGCCACCTTAATTTCTGGGGTGGTTCTGGGCATGACGATGGTCGCCTTGATGCCCAGTTTCTGCGCCGAGAGGGCCACCCCCTGCGCATGATTGCCCGCCGAGGCGGTGACCACGCCCTTGGCCAGTTCTGCCGGGGTCTTCTTAGAGATGCAGTTATAGGCACCACGACACTTAAAGCTGTACACCGGCTGCATGTCTTCGCGCTTAATGAGCACGTTATTTCCCAGGCGCTGGCTTAGAAACTGAGCCGCCGACAACGGGGTTTGCACCGCCACGTCGTAAACATTGGCCTCTAATATGCGCTTTATGTAGTTCTCTGCCATGGGATTATCTATGAAAAAAGGAAAGTGGCTTATTGTAGCGATAAATCCGTTCACACAATAGTGATTGTGGGGCGGCATTTATCATATAATGGGCGCGCGTAAATTGACTATAATTGCCTTTATTACTGACTAGATTAACGAATTTTCATGACTCAAGATGCATTAAAACAAGCCGTGGGCCAAGCCGCGGTAGATTACATTTTGCCCCACCTCGAAGACCACAGCATCATCGGCGTAGG
The DNA here is from genome assembly GCA_913054445.1 of uncultured Bermanella sp. Classification (GTDB taxonomy): domain Bacteria; phylum Pseudomonadota; class Gammaproteobacteria; order Pseudomonadales; family Oceanobacteraceae; genus Bermanella. The sequence goes on along the minus strand of CAJXIK010000123.1, from coordinate 1,189 downwards.
CACCGGCTCTACCGCCAACTGCTTCGTAGATGCCTTGGCCAAGGTAAAGCACAAGTTTGATGGCGCGGTGGCCAGCAGCGATGCCACCGCGCAGCGCCTCAAAGACCACGGCATTCCTGTCTATGACCTAAACGTGGCCTCCGAACTTGAGTTTTACATCGATGGCGCAGACGAAACCAACGACCAGCTACAGCTCATTAAGGGAGGCGGTGCCGCCCTCACCCGCGAAAAAATTGTCGCCGCCTGCGCCAAGCAGTTTGTGTGCATCTGCGACGACAGCAAGTGGGTGGATACATTAGGCGGCTTCCCGCTGCCGGTGGAGGTTATCCCCATGGCACGCAGCTATGTGGCCCGTGAGCTGGTGAAGCTGGGGGGCGACCCGGTTTATCGGCAGGGCGTAGTAACCGATAACGGCAATGTGATATTAGATGTGCATAACATGAACATCGGCAGCGCCATCGAGCTAGAGCAGCGCATCAACGACATCGTGGGAGTGGTGACCAACGGCTTATTTGCCTGCCGCCCTGCGGATGTGTTGTTGATGGGAACGAAAGACGGGGTTAAGACGGTTAGGGTTTAACCCTAGCCTTGCTGTATGTACCTCGCTATAATTTGTATTACATTGTAAAACATTATGCGAGGTTGGGTGGCCATTATGAAAAGCGAAATGTTAAGCACCCGGATAGACCATGACACTAAGTTAGCGTTTACCAGTGTCTGTGACGATATAGGGCTAAGCACCTCCCAGGCGATCAAGCTATTCGCCAAGGCGGTGATTAATCATGGCGGCATTCCCTTTGAGCTAAAAGCGAAAAAGCCAAATGCCATGACGGCTGCCGCCATCGGTGAGCTTGAAGCTGGCCAAGGTAACTCGGCTACCGATATTGAAGCGTTATTCGATGACCTAGACATGGGTAAACTTGACGGTGCTTAAGCTTGAATACTCCACGCACTTCAAGAAAGACTTCACGGCTTCAACTTCGAAGCGTATCAAAAAAATGCAAACTCAACAGCCGAGCAGTTAAAGCACTTTAGCTTAGAGGTTTAGTACCTCTAAGCTGGCGGATAACCAAGGTTGACTCTGAGGCTCTCAAACTCGCACGCATTGGCAGCCATAGCGAGTTGTTCCGTTAAGCTAATTCTTTAGCTCATCGAACTTTGCCGCCATGGTGGGGTTACGCCGATTCAG
>CAJXIK010000122.1 GCA_913054445.1 uncultured Bermanella sp. | reverse complement strand
TTAGTCTACCTGTGAATGGACGGTTAAATAAGCTTGAAAATAGCTCAGAATTAGGGCAGTAACGGCCAAGATTGCATGGCTGTTACATCGGGCCTCTTATTGTGAGAATTAAAAATAGCAGGGAAATCAAGGGGTTATAGGTTGAGAATATAAAGGCGCTCACTTTATCCATGAAAATTGGCGATAAAAAAAGCGAAATTAAGACCAAACTCTTATAAGTTAGGTTAATAATATGTGACCCGAGTGCGCTTTTTGGCGGGGTCTGCTGCCATAGTAAAAGCGTGCCTATATCCGCTCAGGGTCTAATTGGTTAAAATAAGCAGGACTTGGAGGTCGCTTGTATGTCGTTAACGTCATTAATAGAGGGTGTCGCCGCACACCAGCCCAGAGTGTTATCGCATCATGAATTGGCACGGGCATCGGTATTAGTGGCCATCACCGATCAGCAGGACCCAGAGGTCATCCTTACCCTAAGGTCGAGTCAGATGCCCACCCATAAAGGGGAGGTGGCTTTCCCCGGTGGCAAGGCCGAGGCGGGCGATTTTGATGTCATCGCCACGGCGCTGCGTGAGGCCCATGAAGAGGTGGGCCTAGATCCAAAACAGGTGCGCGTGGTAGGCCCCCTAGACGAGGTCATCTCCCGCTTTGGCTTCTTAGTGACGCCAATACTCGGCATCGTGCCGGCAGACATCGAACTGAACACCGATTCACGGGAGATCGAAGGTATCTTTCGCGTGCCGCTGAGTTTTTTCTTAGATGGCCAGCCAGATCAAATAGACCACTTTGGCAGTTTTCGCGGGCCTAGGTGGTATTTTCAGGGTTACACTATCTGGGGATTAACCGCCATGATGTTAGCCGAGCTGCTCAACCGCTTCTATGATGCCGATCTGGAGCTGCACTTGGGTGACATGAGCGAGCGCATTCAAAAATAATGGCAGTGGCCCCGCAGGGGGTAACTGCCGCAACCACAAATATTGTAATGTTGAGTTAGATGATGACGGCAGTAAAACAAGGCACCCGCGGTGTGGTGAAGTCACCCTGTGTATCTCTGTGCGCCCTAGATGAAAACGATGTGTGCATCGGTTGTTACCGCACCGGCCACGAGATCACCCTATGGGGCGAGCTGAATAACGAGCAGAAGCGCGCGGTACTCAAAGACGTGGCCAAGCGCGAGCAGGCCTCCGGCAATGTCATTTCAATTTAATGTCTGCAATATCCCACCCCCAAAAAAATAAATCTTAAGGCTGTTATATGTCGCTCATGTTAGGCACGCCCCTCTCCAAGACCGCCACCAAAGTGTTATTGTGCGGTTCGGGTGAACTGGGTAAAGAGGTGGCCATCGAGCTGCAACGCTTGGGGGTCGAGGTGATCGCCGTCGACCGCTATGCCAATGCGCCCGCCATGCAGGTGGCACACCGCAGCCATGTGGTGGATATGCTCGATGGCGATGCCTTGCGCAAGGTGATCGAGGCGGAGCAACCCGACCTAATCGTGCCTGAAATAGAGGCCATCGCCACCGCGACCCTGTTTGCCCTAGAGCAAGAGGGCTTCACCGTCATCCCCACTGCCAAGGCCACCCAACTCACCATGAATCGCGAAGGCATTCGCCGCCTCGCCGCCGAAGAGCTGGGCATTAAAACCGGTGCCTATGTCTTTGCCGCCAACCAAACCGAGTATAACGATGCCCTGCGCGAGATCGGCTACCCGTGTTTGGTGAAACCCATCATGAGTTCATCGGGCAAGGGCCAGTCTTTGTTGCAAAGCGAGGGCGATGCCGACGCCGCGTGGCGTTACGCGCAGGCGGGTGGACGCGCGGGCAAGGGCAAAGTGATCGTAGAGGGCTTCGTGGACTTCGACTTTGAAATCACCCTGCTCACCATTCGTCACCGTGACGGCACCTCGTTCTGTGAGCCCATCGGCCATCGTCAGGCCAATGGTGATTATCAGGAATCCTGGCAGCCCCAGGGCATGTCGGCGGTGGCCTTGGCGGCTGCGCAAGACATCGCCAAGAACGTCACCGATGCCTTAGGCGGCAAGGGATTGTTCGGGGTGGAGTTGTTCGTCAAAGGGGATGAAGTCATCTTCAGCGAGGTCTCACCACGCCCCCACGATACCGGCCTAGTGACCTTAGTGAGCCAAGATCTATCCGAATTTGCCCTGCATGCGCGTGCCATCTTGGGGTTGCCCATTCCTGGCATCAAGCAGTTAAGTGCCGCCGCCAGCAGCGTGCTATTGGTGAGCGGGGAAAGCCAGTGTGTGCAGTTTGCTAACCTCGAAAATGCCCTAAGCATAGGCAATACCCAGCTGCGCTTGTTTGGTAAGCCAGAGGTGCAGGGCGTGCGCCGCATGGGCGTGGCACTGGCCTGTGGGGATACCACCAGTCACGCCAGAGAGTTGGCCAATCGTTGTGCCGATGCCGTTGAGATTATCCTGTAAGGTATTGATCTTGAGGTGGCTTACTCTTCACTTGGGTGATTCTGGCGCTGGCGATGGTGTTGATTCGCACCTTTAAAATTTCTATTTGATAGCTGTCAATTTTTAAACAGACGCTGTTTTCGGGGATGGCCTCCAGGGTTTCAATGATCAAGCCGCTGAAGGTCTTAGGGCCTCCCACGGGCAGGGTGAAGGCCAGTGCCTTGTTTAATTCACGAACGGTCATGGTGCCGTCGATGATGAAGCTGCCATCTTGATGGGGAGTAATATCTAGGCTGGCGGTGGACACATCGGTGGTGAAGTTACCCACGATTTCTTCCAGAATATCTTCCAAAGTGGCAATGCCTTGTACCTCACCGTATTCATCCACCACGATGGCGATACGGCGTTGCTCGCTTTGAAAATGAAACAGCTGATTATGCAGCTGTGCGGTCTCGGGAATAAAATAGGGTTCGAGGGTGATCTGCATGAGCTCGGCCTTGTTAAACGCGTCCTGTGCCAGTACTTTGGCCGCGCTGCGCATGTGCAAGACACCAATCATGTTGTTGACGTCGCCCTTCCACACCGGCAGGCGAGTATGTTGCGTGTTGCGTAGCTGGGCCTCGATGTCGCGAAGGCTGTCGTCTAGGTCGATGCCGACAATTTCGTTGCGAGGCACCATAATATCGTTCACATGGACGGTTTCTAGATCCAAAATGGATAATAACATCTGCTGGCGGCGCTGAGGAATCACCGCCCCAGCTTGCTGTACCAGAGTGCGAAACTCTTCGGTGCTCAGTAAGTCCTTGCTGCCTTGATCTATCTCTAAACGGCTGAGGCGAATGATAAAGTTGGCGATGCCGTTCACCACCCATACAAAGGGCATGAGCAGCCATAGCAGCGGGCTTAACAGGTAGCTGGCAGGAAAGGCGATTTTTTCGGGGTGATTGGCGGCGATGGTCTTGGGGGTCACCTCGGAAAAAATCAAGATCACAAGGGTTAACAAGATAGTGGCGATGGTGACGCCAAACTCAGGGTTGTCCGCCCAGATACGCTGAGCAATGAGGGTGCTGATGGACGCGGCGGCGATGTTAACAAAGTTGTTACCGATGAGAATCACGCCGATGAGGCGGTCGGTGCGCTGCAATAACTTGCTGGCACGCTTAGCGCCGCGATGCCCTTTTTTGGACATGTGGCGCAAGCGGTAGCGATTGAGCGACATCATGCCGGTCTCAGAGCTGGAGAAAAATGCAGAACAAATAATCATCAAGAAGAGCACTAAAAATAGTACGCTGAGGGGGATCTCGCTCACAAAAGGGGCCTAGTGGTCAATAATGGGCTAAGACTAAACCTTTTTCTCGATGATTCCTAATATAAGTTGGCTGCTGCTAGGCCTTATTTAGGATGATTTCCAGCGCTAATTTACTGCCAAAATAGGCCAAGATAAGAAATCCGGTGCCGGTGAGGGTCCATTTGGAGGCCACATTGCCACGCCAGCCGAAGCGCCAATGGGCAAACATGAGGAAGCTCAATATGCCCCAGGCTATTAGGGTGAAGACCGTCTTGTGCAGTAGGTGCTGGGCAAATATGTTGTCCAAAAAGATGAAGCCGGAGGCGATGGCCAAGCTTAATAGCAGGGTGCCGACCCCGAGCATCTCAAACAATAAGCGGTCCATGGTCTGTAAGGGCGGCAGGATGCGCATGATGCCAGACAGGCGCTTATGCTTGAGGTGATGGTTTTGTATCAGCAGCATCACCGCCTGAAATGCAGCGATGGTCAGCACGCTGTAGGCCACGATGGAGAGCACGATATGGCTGCTCACCCCAAGGCCCCATTGCGGGCTAGCCTGGCTGTTGGAGGGCATCAGCAGGTTAAGCAGCAATAGCAGCGCGGCCATGGGGAAGATGCCCAAAAACAGGTTCTCCAGCGGTTTCTTAATGGCGCTGACGATGATGAGAGTGCTGATCACTAGGGCGATCAATGAAGCCACGCCGAATAAACTGAAGACCACTGCGCCCTGCTGCAAGACCGGCATTAACCAGCTGATGCCATGCAATAGGGTGGCGGCAGCACCCATGGCGAACACGTCGCCGCGGCGGGTGCTGGCAGTCGTGTAAATGGTGGATAACTGGCGATAAGTACTAAATAGGTATAGAAGAATGGCGACGATCGCCAACAACTGGGCCATGTGAATGGGGCTTCCCTGTTTTGCGTGGTGTTATTGTGGTGGCAGCGCTGGCTAATGATTATTCGCCTCACATAAGAGTGAGTTATTGCGCGCTTCCCTATATAATGCCGCTCAATTGTGCACATTGTGGCGACGGATGTATAGATGTTTGAGAACCTTCAAGACCGCTTGACCGGCGCTTTGCGCTCAATGAGCGGCAAAGCAAAAATTAGCGAAGACAATATCAAGGCGACCCTGCGCGAAGTGCGCATGGCCTTATTAGAGGCCGATGTAGCCCTGCCTGTGGTGAAAGACTTCGTCAATCAGGTAAAAGAGCGTGCCGTGGGCAGCGATGTCCTGAAGAGCCTAAGCCCAGGCCAAGCCTTCCTTAAAATTGTCCATGAAGAACTGCAACAGGTCATGGGTGAGGCCAACGAAGGCCTCGACCTAGCTGCCAAGCCACCGGCGGTGATCCTCATGGCCGGTTTGCAGGGTGCCGGTAAGACCACTACGGTGGCCAAGTTAGCGCTTTACCTCAAAGAGCGTGAAAAGAAAAAAGTCATGGTGGTGAGTGCCGACGTCTATCGTCCCGCCGCCATCAAGCAGCTAGAAACCCTGGCCAAGGAGGTGGATGCGCAGTTTTTCCCCTCTGATAATTCGCAAAAGCCAGTGGACATCGCCCGTGCCGCCATCGCCGAGGCCAAGACGCAGTTTGCCGATGTCTTGATCGTCGATACCGCCGGTCGCCTAGCGATAGACGAAGCCATGATGGCCGAGATCCAGCAGCTGCATAAGGTCATCGACCCGGTTGAAACCCTCTTCGTGGTGGACGCCATGACGGGGCAGGATGCCGCCAATACCGCCAAGGCCTTCAACGAAGCCTTGCCCCTAACCGGTGTGATTCTTGCCAAAGCCGATGGCGATGCCCGCGGGGGTGCCGCATTGTCGGTGCGCCACATCACCGGCAAGCCCCTTAAGTTTATGGGTATGGGCGAGAAAGTAGACGCTCTCGAACCCTTCCACCCAGACCGCGTGGCCTCGCGCATCTTGGACATGGGCGACGTGCTTTCCCTCATCGAAGAGGTAGAGCGCAAGGTCGACAAGAAGAAAGCAGAAAAACTTGCCAAGAAAATGCAAAAAGGCAAAGGCTTCGATTTAGAAGATTTCCGCGATCAATTGCTGCAAATGAAAAACATGGGCGGCTTGATGGGCATGATGGATAAGCTGCCGGGCATGGGTAAGATGGGTGCCCAAGCCGATCAGATGGATGTGGCCGAGAAGCAGATGGGCCAGACCGAAGCCGTGATAAATTCCATGACCCCCATGGAACGCCGCTTCCCAGACAAAATCAACGGCAGCCGCAAGAAACGCATCGCCGCCGGTTCTGGTACCAGTATTCAGGAAATCAACCGCGTGCTTAAACAGCACAAACAGATGCAGAAGATGATGAAGAAAATGTCGGGTAAAGGCGGCATGCGCAAGATGATGGGAGCCATGAAGGGCATGGGCGGTGCCGGTGGCCCGGGCGGCCTGCCAGGAGGCGGAATGCCACCCGGTATGGGCGGTGGTGGCTTTCCCAAGTTTTAAAT